>DATEIS010000116.1:0-8544 GCA_035278765.1 Pyrinomonadaceae bacterium
ACTATTTATTCAGATGAATAGTGTGGACTTGAACAATCCGCCCACTACCGTGGGCGGGATTGCAACCCTCCGAGGCTCTGGGGTTGTAGAAAGGACTTGAACAATCCGCCCACTACCGTGGGCGGGATTGCAACCCTCTGAGGCTCTGGGGTTGTAGAAAGGACTTGAAAGATCCGCCCACTACCGTGGGCGGGATTTGCACCCTCCTAAGCTCTGGGCTTGTAGAAGGGACTTGAAAGATCCGCCCACTGCCGTGGGCGGGATTTACGGAGCTTTCTGAAGCGTTCGGTGCAGGATCCAGTCGGAGATGGTTTTCAAAACCTCGGGAGAGATCGTTTCCTCAATCTTACTGTATTCCGAAAGCAGCCCAGTCGCACTCGTTTGAAACAGATGGTTGAGCTTCGGAAACGCCTTTGTCGTTACGTCCTCGTTTCCACCAGCCATGAGACCCGCTGCGATCAAGTCGAGGTTCCCCTTCCACGCGACTTGTAAGTCATGCTCACCATTAAGCGCGAGAACGGGAATTTTCACATTCTTCAACACCGGACTCGGATCGTACGTGATGAAGTAACGATACCAGACCGTCTTGTACAGCGGCATGAACTCTTTAACGATTACCGTCGCCGCCTCGTACGATTTTTTCTGAAGCTCACTTAATGTTCCACCGTAAGCAACGATCTCTTCACTGATTCTTTGTTCGATACGCTTTTCATCTGTCTCTGATTTGACGATCGCGTTAACTCTCCGCAACATCGCGAGGAGGTGCGTTATCGTGTCAGGAGGAGTTCCCTGGGCCTTATGGATCAGTTCAGCTTGTGTGTAGATAACGTCTTCGCCACGTTGACCAAGACCAGCAAGTAGCATAATGAACGCCACATCCTTGCTACGCGTCGCGACCATCGGCGCGATCATTCCTCCTTCGCTGTGCCCGATGAGACCAATCATCCTTGAATTGATCTCTTTACGCTGTTTTAGAAACTCCACTCCGGCCAGCACGTCCTCGGCGTAATTCGCGCTTGTTGCCGAAAGTGAACCGATGTCGGTGCCACCCATACCACGATCGTCAACTCGCAGCACAGCGATGCCGTTTCTGGTCAGATGATCGGCCAGAACCAGGAAGGGACGATGCCCTGCAACTGTCTCGTTGCGGTCCTGGGGTCCGCTGCCGGTGATCAATAACACCGCCGCGTGTGGCCCAGCGCCACGAGGCAGAGTTAGAGTGCCTGCGATCTTGATGTTGTCCTTTTCATTCCGATAACTGACTTCCTGCTCGTCGTATGGGTAAGGCTTTTGGGGATCCTGCCGGCGACCAACCTTCGGCGCTTCAGCGACTCGTTTGAAAGTCATAGGAAATCCGCCCGCACCTTGCTTCAACGTACCCGAGATCTCATCACCTGTTTCGTTCAGCGTTCCTTCGAAGGTGATGCCAAACTTTGCGGCTGTGAAACTCAGCTTGTTGCCGTCAAGAACGATCGAATCAATAGGCAGATCCGTTGCGGCCTGATCGGGACTGTCGAACTTTGCAGCGTATCCATTCGCTGCTTTTTCAACCTTCAAGACAAATCTCAATTTGGTGCCGCTAACCTCCACGGAAGCGAGCCAATTTCCCTCGACGTCCGGTTTAGAACCTTGAGCGGCAACCACGACGGCTGAAATGATCAGTATGAAATGTAGAAATGCAACTCTCATCTGTTTCTCCTTTTAGCGCCCGCCATTCAACTTCGAAAGAATCTCGACGATTTCGCGCAGCTCATTAAAGTTAAGAATGATTAGCACTGGTACGACGATCAGAACGATTGTCCCAAGCGTCACACCGGCCCTGGCCCATACGCGATGTTGAATCAGTTGTGGCGCCGGACTTGTGCGCAGTGCCAGCCAGCCAAAGATGATCGCCAGAATGGGTTTCTCGAGGCCCAGCAAATTAACGAAGCTGCAGATACCGAGTATCAATGAGGCAGTTGCAAACGCATACTTTTGGCCCAGTATGAGGGATTCTTTGGTTTGATTCTCGACCATGATTTATCTCTCCAACACCAGATCGGTGTTTATCCTGAATGGGTTCTCTCTAATAAAAACAAACAGCAGGACGACAATAACGAGTGGCACCAGTTTGAAAGCGAGACCTGGGTCGCGCGCTGGAAGCATTTCCAACAACTTGTAAACGACCAGCAGCAGACCAATCAGAGCAAAGGGTCGCCAACTCAGAGCCGGACGTTTCGCAATTCCCTTTTCGATCGCGGGCCAGAGATCGACACGCGGTTCCGAAAGAGTCTGAGTGGTGAATAACTGATCGAGCGCTTGCAATTGCATCAGTTCGTGTTGACATTCGGCACAGCCTCCGATGTGTCCTGCTAGCTGTTGCTTTGTGAACGGTGGCTCTTCCCCATCGGCCACTGCCATTTGCGCTATCAGCACGTCTTCGCAAGTTAGTTCTTTCATTGCATTCACACCTTTTGTTCTCGTAGGAGTTGGTGCTGTAACCGCCGGCGCGCATTAAAAAGCCGGCTCATCACCGTTCCTCGCGGTATTTGCAAATGCGTGGCGAGTTCGTCATACGAGAGCCCATCGAAATATTTCAAGCAAACGATTTCTCGTTCTTCACTCGTCAGCGAGTGCAGCGCCTTTTCAAGACCAATCGTCGTTTCGTTAGACGTTCCCGGCTGCGACACCAGGAGTAGAGCCTCATCGAGACTCTCCGTCGGGCGACGTTTTGCGGTCATCTTGTAGCAGCGGTTCCGAAGCAAAACGTAGAACCACTGGTAAAATGTCCGCGACGTGTCGAACGTGCCAATCGCTTTGAACGCGTCAATAAAAGCCTCCTGCACCGCGTCCTCAGCGTCATCGCGATTGAAGAGAATGGCGATTCCATGAGCGACTGCTCGCTTTTGATATCGCTCTACCAGATGGCGAAAGGCATCTCGCTCACCCTGCTGACATCTCTTGATCGCCTCGGCATCGTTCATCATCGCCTCTCACCAATAAGTATCCGTCTTGCCGGAAAATTATTCAGAATATTTTTCTGGAGGACCCGCTTGATTTTGCCGGTCCAAATCCGGTACCCTGCCCGGTCTCTCCCGACGCACCAGAGCCTTACGCCAGTGAAAACTGCCAGGACTTTATCAATTTTAGAATATGCAAACGACACGTTTTACCTTCATTAAGCTTACGTCTGTACTGCTCGTGACTTTCACGGCTCTACTATTCACTCTCACGGTTAAGGCCCAGTATTTCGAGCAATCCGGAGCACTTCTTTACGCCCTTAACAACCCTAATCGTCAGGTTTTCGATATCAGTCCGGACAGCAAGATCGCCGTTGCCTTGAAAAACGATCCCACGAACGTACACCCGGCGATGCTCACCACTTTCGATCCAATCCTCGGTACTCAGTTTGATTCCAAGGTCTTCGGATTTGGACCGTTGCATGTGCGGCTGGCAAAGGTGGGCACTAACCTGAGAGCGGTGGTCCAAACAAGCGAGGGCGGCCCCCGAAAAATCTATCTCTTTGACGTCAGTCCCACGGGACAATTGACCGAAATCGCCTCGACTCAGTTAACGACGTCAGGCGCCGACAGTGGTTCGAATCTGGTGGTAAGCGGCGACGCCGGTGTAGGGTTTGTCATAGTTGTTTCGGACCCAGGAACCGATCTGGTCAGCTTCAGTCTAAACACCGGCGCAATTATTAAGCGGTTTCCAATGTCACCAGGCGCGCCAGACACAATCGCGTTATACGAAAGTCAAACTAAACGGTTGTTGGCATTTCGCAAGGGTGGCGAACTGAAAGTGTTAGATGTGTTCGATCCGGCTAACCCGGTGGAAACCGCAAGCGTGCCACTTGTGAGTAACAATGAGTTCAGCGGCTTTTCTAATGTGGGGATCGCTTTCAGCACAGATGGTCGCTATATTTTCTTCGCCAATCAATTCTTCAACTTTGCAGCCATCGATCTCAATACTGAACAAATTGTCGGAACAATACCCGGCGCGAATTTCCGTTTCCGGTTTGTCGAAAGTTTTGAGACACCTCAGCAGCGGTTGCTTGCAGTCGCGAGTTTACCCTCAGGGACTGTAAACACGTCTGAATTGTTAATCGTCGACGCAACCGATCCCAGTCAGATGGTGATCCTAAACAGCGTGTCGCCGTCGCCAGGACAATACTTCAAGTTCTCGAAGGATGGTTCACGTCTATTCGCAGCAGACGACACTGGTCTAAAAGCAATAAACTTGCCCAATCTTGCCACAGCCTGGGAGCAACCTGCGCCATCCTCAACTATTAGGGTCCATCAATTTCAGACGTTCGGTAACGGTGATGAGATTATGGGCGCGTGGTCTGTAAGCGGAACGTCTACCAGTTTTTTTGGCTCTTTCCCGGCAGCTCCTCCGAACGTTTCTCTCAACGATTCGACGTCTGTGAATGAAGGCGCGGGCACCGCCCGTTTCACCGTATCTCTGTCAGCACCTACGACGCATCGCTTAACTATCCAGCACACGTTCAGCGGAACGGCGCAACTCGGTTCTGATTTTAACGACGGAGCGTCCAGCCTCGTCATTGAGCCAGGCGCAACGTCGGGAACGATTGACATTCCCATAGTTGACGACACACTCGACGAAGATGATGAAACACTAAACTTAAATATCAGTTCGAACGTGGGCGTGGTTACGCGCGCACAAAGCACGGTTACGATTGTCGATAACGATGATCCGCCTTCTGGTTCGATAGCTGACGCGAGCGTTGGCGAGGGAAGCTTCTTTGCCGGCTCCTTGATAGCGCAGGTCACGCTTTCTGCGGCGAGCGGAAAGACAGTGTCTTTGTCTTACTCAACCGTTGCAAACACAGCAAGCGCCACCGACTTCACTGTCAGCAGCGGATCCGTCACATTTACGCCTGGTCAAACTGTGGCCAACATCGTCATCCCGATCACGCCAGACAGACTCAGCGAAGACGATGAAACGTTCTCTATCGTCTTGAGCAATCCCAGTAACGTAACTCTCGCTCAAACTACGGCAACGGGAACGATCCTCAATGATGATGCTCCCATACTCGCCGTCGCCGCGCCTTCGCAACGCGCCATAGCCCTCGACAATGTTCTGTTAACGATGGAGCCCTTTGCAGTAAATAATCCAGACTCCTGGCTAACAGACAAGCGAACCAGAATAGACATTTTCTCGCTGAATATGATTTTGACGCCCGGCCTTGTTGTCACGGCGCAAGGAGTCGACAGTCAGCAGGTGGTTCATCAACTGCCGGTGGAGTTTGTCGGAAGCGTGCCGGGATTCAACCCGGTGGTGCCTCAGGAACCGTCTTTGACGCAGATCGTGATCCGGCTTCCTGACAGCATCACGCTCACTGGTGATCTGCAAGTGAGAATTACGGCACGTGGTAGAAACAGCAACCAGGTGCTGATCGCCGTCAAGCCGTAGCCACAAAAAGCACATACAGCACAAAAGGCACATAGAAGAAAATTCTTCTTTATGTGCCTTTTGTGCTTTTTGTGCCTTATGTGGCCCTACTCGTAGCGTAGCGCAATTAACGGATCGACTTTCGCTGCGCGACGCGCTGGGATGTAGCACGCCAGCAGTGCAACGACGATCAGCACCCCAATCACGCTTACATACGTCACCGGATCAGTCGCCGTCACTTCGAATAGCAGCGTGCGCATCAGTCGCGTGAGGGCAAATGCTCCTGCCAACCCGATGACGACTCCAATGAGCAACATACCCACGCTTTGCCCGAAGACAAGTTTCAACACGTGCAGCGGTCGCGCTCCGAGGGCCATGCGCACTCCTATCTCCTGCGTCCGCTGTGTTACCAGATAAGCCATCACGCCGTATATACCAATCGCGGCCAGAAACAATGCGATACCGGAGAACGTCGCCAGCAGGAGCGCGAGGAAGCGTGGTTGGACCATCGACTTCGTCACCAGCTCATTCATGGACCACATGTTGTAGACCGGCAGACTCGGATCCAATTCACGAACAGCACTGCGAATCGAGCCTTCGAGCGGCGCGGAATCATTCGCGCCTCGGACGACGAAACTCAGGTTCCCGCCGAGGAACTGACTCGCCACTTGCCGTACCTGAAAGTAGAGTTCGGGTCCGGCAGGCTTATCCATACCCGCGTTCTTAGTGTCTTCAACCACGCCGACGATCGTGAACCAGATTTCCGGATCGGCCCCCCCGGGCATCACACGCCGGCCAACCGGACTGCCCGTCCAGAATCTTTTCGCAAGCGCCTGGTTGACGATCACAACCGGCATTGCGTTAGGGTTGTCGTCCTGCGACTCAAAGGTGCGACCTTCCAACACCCGGATCTTCATCGTCTTGAAGTAGTCGTTACCCACGACATTCCAGTAGTCGACGTTCTCCGCCGGGCCGTCGGGTGTTTGCTGATAGCCCTCTATCTCGGTGTCGTTAGCGTTGATGCGACGGAGCGGAGGTAGACCACTTGCAATTGAGACGTTGGCGACACCGGGAATCGTGCTGAGTTTCTGCTCGAGCGAATTCACAAACTGAAGGCGTTCGGGGTTCTTGTACCTGGCCGCGGGGAGATTCAAGCTGAAGCTGACAACACCCGCCGGATCAAAGCCCATCTTGACTTGTTGTAACTTCCAGAAGGCGCGAATCATCAGGCCTGAGCCGATGACGAGGATCACCGCGAGCGCAATCTCTGTGACTACGAGACTCTTACGAAGCGCCTGGCTACCTCCTCGAATTGAGCGCTGACCGGCGCCGCGAATCCAGTTGGCGAGGTTACGTTCACTGACTTGCGCCAGTGGCGCCAGACCAAAGAGAAAAACAGCAATGATCGCAACAGCAATCGTAAACCCGAGTACCGGAAGACCAACGCCGATCTCCTCAGTGCGCGGCACGCTATCAGGCGCAAACAGTAACAGTACTTTCAGACCCGCAAATGCAAGCACTACTCCGAGAATCGATGCGATCAAAACCAGCACAAAACCCTCGGCGACAAATTGCCGGACCATTCTTCGTATACCAGCTCCCAGTGCGAGGCGAACTGCGAATTCACGATGACGTGACTCGGCACGAGCCAGCAAAAGGTTCGCCACGTTCACACACGCGATCAGCAGAACAAAACCAACCGCAGCCATGAGCAGCCACACGGCTTTGCGCGCTGAACCGACAACGTCTTCGTGAAGACCCAACATCACCACCGGGTGATTTTGAGGGTTGAGTAAATGCTGCGCGCGGGCCTCACTCTTCCAACCGGCCATCAAGCTCGTCATTTCGCTTTGCGCCTGCTGGATATTCACGCCGGGCTTCAGCCTGCCAATCACTGACAGAAAATGTGAACCACGATTACCCGGATTGGCAGGATCGAATTGGAACGGCACGAGCAGTTCGACCTGATCGTTGCTTCCCGGAGGAAATACAAAGTTGGCAGGCATCACACCAACAACGGTGGTTGATGTCGCGTTGACCTGAATCTGTTTGCCGATGATGTCACTGGCGGCGCCAAAACCTTTTTGCCAGAGACCGTGCGAAATAATGGCCACACTTGGTCCACCACTGCGATCTTCTTCTTCGGTGAAGTTGCGACCACGTTCCGGTTGCACTCCAAGCACAGTAAGCATGCTTCGCGTAACGGCAGCGGAGGTGACTCGAAGTGGTTCACTCTCAGTACCGACATTGCGGCCGCCGGGCGCCCACGCGCCAATTGCTTCCCATGATTTTGCTTCGCGCTGAATGTCGAGTAGTTCGGGCGGCGAGACCCAGAACTTGTTGAGCTGCATCGTTGGGAATTCGCTGTAGACGCGGACGAGTTCACCGGGTTGGCGGTACGGCAACGGCCGCAACAGGACTGAGTTAACGACGCTGAAAATGGCGGAATTAGCGCCGATGCCCACCGCGAGCGTCAGAATCGATACAGCGGTAAAGGCCGGATTTTTTCTCAGCATACGCAGCGCGTATTTCAAGTCCTGCAGGAACGTTTGCATCGTCGCGGTCCTCCGGAGGGTTTTGTTCAGTCACTGTTGGCCAGGGTCAATACCGTAACGCGGTAGCGTCGGGTCAACTTTTGCCCTCAATTATCGAGGAATATCGCATTCACCCGACGCTACCGCGTTACGGTACTGACCTCATCCAAGCACGGATCCTGATTTCGATAGGTTAACACCGCTACGGTGGGAATGTTGGCAGGAAATGTTGACTCATTCTTGGATCGGGTCAGTATCACCGCGAGGGAGCGGGGGTTGGTGGCACTGACCTGTCCAATCAGGCTCCGCCTCCCAAGACAGAGCCTATCCCCGGTGTATGTAATTCTCCTGGCAGAAATGAGGTGAACATCGTCGTCATAAGGAGCTTTCTGGGACTTGTCTTACTTTGTGAAGATGAAAAACGGTGGGCGTATTACCATTGTGCGCAGAAAATTTGAGACGAGAAAGAACGCGTCGACGCGGTGGATCTCCCCTTCCTCACCGCGTCGACGTAGTTCCGGGTGAGCGTAGCCCTCACTCCTTCCCGGAAAGTTGTGCGCAACAATCTGCTCAAAGAGAAACGGTTGAGAGTGGGGGGCGACGCTCAACGACGTAT
>DATEIS010000117.1:0-13291 GCA_035278765.1 Pyrinomonadaceae bacterium
CTTGGTGAACGTGAAAGTGTTTTGAATGACTTTCCCGGTCTGTAGCCCGCGCGTGTTGATGAACGTCAGAAACAGGATCATCACTACCGCGAGTAGCTGCTGGGTCGACAGACTCAACGCGTAGCCATTAAACGAAAGTCCTCTGATCGTGAACGGGTTCAGCAACACGGTGGGCGCGATGAGATAGTTATCACCTGCTACGCTGCTCGTGAGTACGCCCGTGAAGTTTGCGAAGGCAACAGCAACGGCCGCAATCGTTCCCGATTGAATAATCAGAAACAAACCCCACCCGAAGAGGAATCCGATTGATGGTCCATAAGCCTCACGCAGAAACACGTATTGTCCACCCGCGCGTGGCCACATCGCCGCGAGTTCCGCACAGCAGAGAGCGCCGGTGATGGTGAGAACGCCTGCGAGCGCCCACGCGGCCAGTAACCAACCCGGCGATCCGACGAGGCGCGACGATTCAGCGGAAGTGATGAAGATGCCGGAGCCGATCATCGAGCCCACAACGATCATCGTGGCATCGAGCAGGCTTAGACCGCGGAGAAGATTTTGGGGAGCGTCTTTGCTCATTCGCGCGGCGGGTATAGTGCCATAGATCCGCGTTTACCTGTGGCTAAAATTGCATGCTTGACACTGATCGACGCGCTCACCTAGTCTTTTCGGTTTGGAGTTCTTCGTCTGATGAAAAACGACCTAATCAATCTAATAACAAACAAAAAAGCACACGTCGGGGTTATCGGTCTCGGGTATGTCGGTCTTCCGCTGCTCGTGGAGTTTGCTTCGAACGGGTTTCAGGGCACTGGTTTTGAAGTTGACGAGTCGAAGGCGGAACAGATTAACGCCGGCAATTCGTACATCGGCGACGTCCCTTCGCGACGACTGAAGGAAGTGGTTGATGCAAAGCTTCTGCGAGCCACGACTGACTTCAGCCATCTGCGTGAATGCGACGCGATTATCATTTGTGTTCCGACACCGCTGCGGAAAACGAAAGAACCCGATGTCTCTTACATTCTCGCGGCCGCCGAACAAATCACGAAGAACCTGCGTCGAGGTCATCTGATCATTCTCGAGTCGACAACATATCCCGGCACCACTGACGAAGTGCTGCTTCCGATGTTTGAAGGAAAGGGACTGAAGCTCGACGAAGATTTCTTCCTCGCGTTCTCGCCGGAACGAGTCGATCCCGGCAATCCGCAGTTTCTGACGCACAATATTCCGAAGGTTGTCGGTGGCGTCACTGACGATTCAACCGCAGTTGCCGCGCATCTGTATTCACAGATTGTGAACGACGTGCATGCGGTGAGTTCGGCGCGAGTTGCCGAAGCCGCAAAGCTCCTGGAAAACACGTTTCGTGCGGTGAACATCGGGATGGCAAACGAGATGGCCCGACTTTGTTACGCGCTCAATATCGATACATGGGAAGTGATTCGAGCTGCGGCAACCAAGCCGTTTGGTTTCATGCCGTTTTATCCGGGACCGGGAATTGGCGGGCATTGTATCCCGCTCGATCCGCATTATCTTTCCTGGAAGGCGCGACAGCACGGATTCGATTCACGCTTCATCGGTCTTGCGGAGGAAGTGAACTCACGCATGCCTGAGCACGTGGTCCAACTGGTGGCGGATGGACTGAACGATGAGCGCAAGGCGATGAAGGGTTCAAATGTCTTGTTGCTTGGGGTTGCGTACAAGAAAGATGTTAACGACGTTCGCGAGAGTCCGGCACTGTCGATTATCGATCGGCTTCGTGCGAAGGGCGCCAACGTTAAGTATCACGATCCGTTCGTGGCGGAAGTTCATTTCGACGATGCGCATACTGACGCCGTTGGAGAGCCGCTGGCGTCTGTTTCACTCACCAACGAAGAGCTTGAGGCTGCCGACTGCGTGATCATCGTCACCGATCATAGTGAAATCGACTACAAGCGCGTCTGCTCGCTGGGCGCGCTGATCGTCGACACACGCAACGCGTTGAATGGCGATGTGAGACGCGAAAGTAAAGCCCGAATTATCAGGCTATAGCCAACTTGCGCTTTGTACCTGGTGCTTTGTACTTGGTGTTGTGTACAAAGCACAAAGAACAAAGTACAAAACACAAGATTAATGCTCAAAGTCATAAACGTCGTCGGGGCGCGGCCCAACTTCATGAAGGTGGCGCCGATCGTGGCCGCGATGAAGAGACGTCCCGAGGCGTTCCAGCCCCTGGTTGTTCACACCGGACAGCATTACGACGCGGCGATGTCTGATTCGTTCTTTCGCGATCTGGATCTGCCGCAACCAGATGTACATCTCGGTGTCGGTTCGGGTTCACATGCGGTGCAAACTGCTGCGGTGATGGAGCGCTTCGAGCCGGTTGTTCTTAATGAAAAGCCTGATTGGGTTCTGGTCGTCGGCGATGTGAATTCGACGATCGCGTGCGCACTTGTTTGTGTGAAACTCGGAGTGAAAGTGGCGCATGTTGAGGCCGGTCTGCGTAGTCGCGATCGATCGATGCCCGAAGAAATCAACCGGTTACTGACCGATCAGATCGCAGACCTGTTGTTCACTCCCTCACCTGATGCGGATGAAAACCTGATTGCCGAGGGCATTCCCAGGGAACGAATTCGTTTCGTGGGAAATGTCATGATCGATTCGCTGCAAAAGAACCTGAACGTCGCTCGTGCTCTGCCGACCAGAGAGCAGTTGGGATTGACGGGAATCGACTACGCGCTGTTGACTCTTCATCGTCCTTCAAACGTTGATATGCGCGACTCGTTTGAGCGCATTCTAGACGCGCTCGAAGCGATCTCAGCGCGTCTGCCAATTGTGTTCCCGGTTCACCCGCGCACGAAAAAAACGATTGCCGAGCTTGGATTAAGCGACCGTGTGGACTCGATGAAGGAACTACGTATTGTCGAACCACTCGGCTATCTTGATTTTCTCAACCTCTCGAGCAGTGCGCGTCTGGTTTTGACTGACTCGGGGGGTATTCAGGAAGAGACTACGGCTCTCGGCATTCCTTGTCTGACATTGCGCGAGAATACCGAGCGGCCGATCACCGTTGAGATGGGAACCAACGTCGTCGTCGGCACTGACACATCAAAGATCGTTTCGGCAGCAACAGCCGCATTGAATGACTCCGCAAAGACAACCCTCCGCCAGCCTCCGCTTTGGGATGGACACACTTCTGAGCGTATTCTCGATGCGCTCGAGGAGTTTGTCGCGACGCAAGATTCCCACTGATGGCTGTTCTCAAAAAAATCAAGCGTGCGGTCCGTGGAGAAGTGAAGCTGACAACCGCAGCGCGCGAAGTATTGCGGCGGACTAGAGCTTCAGTTAATGAGCGCAAAGAACGCGCGGGACTCTTCGACCATGAGCCGCTTGCACTCAAGCCTGTGTTCGCGCGCATGAATGACGATGAGTTGTTGGCTCACTTTCAAGGCCCGCGCCAGGCAAAGTTTTTAGACGGCTTCCGGTTTGAGAATGACGACTCAATCGCCTCAGCAAATCGCATCGTTGACGATCATTGCTGGCCCTTGCTTGGCTTTGGCGAACGCTGTTTCGGCAAATCAATTCAGTGGGCTCAAGATCCGCTTTCAGATTACGTCTGGCCACTCGATTACCACCGCGACATCAAGTTGTTGCGGGGCGATGGTTCAGACGTGCGCGTACTCTGGGAACTCAACCGGCTTGGCCATTTCCTCCCTCTTGCGAGTGCTTACTCATCAACAAAGGACGTCGCCTACGCAACGGAGTTCTGGGCACAGCTAAGAAGCTGGATTGAGCAGAATCCTTATGGGCGTGGTCCTAACTGGACTTGCGCGATGGAAGTTGCGCTACGCTCAATGAACTTGCTTGCCGGTTTTGAAGCGCTCCGTCACTCTCCCGATTTAGATGCAGCGTCGTTGCGAACTTTCCTACAACTGCTGCAACAGCACGCCAATTACATACAACGCAATCTTGAGTTCTCGTACATCGCAACCAGCAATCACTACCTGTCAGATGTCGTTGGGCTCACGTGGTTGGGATTGTTACTCTCGGAACTCCGTGATGCGGAACAGTGGTTTGAGTTTGGCCGCACTGAGATGCTCCGAGAGATGGACAAACAGGTGTTGGCTGATGGAGCAGACTTTGAAGCATCAACGGGCTATCACAGGTTCGTTACGGAGCTCTTTCTTTACACCTTCTGGTTAGCCCGGTCGAACAACGTAAAGATCGAAGAGAAGTATTGGGCCAAACTCAAACAGATGCTGATCTATGTGCGCGCTTATCTTAGACCTGACGGATTTGCGCCTTTGATCGGTGATACAGACAGCGGACAGGTCTTGCCCTTTGTGCATCGCCGGGCCGATGACCATGCATATCTTCTCGAAATAGGCGCAAAGGTCTTTGATGATCCAACCTTGGCGGAAACTCAGCAAGTCAATTCGCAGGCCTTTCCACAAGCCGGCACTTACATCATGCGCGACGGGGATCTTTATCTCTGCTTCAACACGAGCGGCGCCGGAATCAACGGCCGTGGTTCGCACGGACACAACGATGCATTGAGTATTGAAGTCTCAGCCAGTGGCCGCGCATTTATTGTAGACCCCGGCACGTACGTTTACTCCGCCGACCTCGCGAAGCGTCATGAGTTTCGTTCGACCGCATATCATTCGACTGTCCAGATCGACGGTCTCGAACAGAACACAATTGATGTTCAAATGCCTTTCGTGATTGGCAACGAAGCCCGGCCGCGGGTGCTGGAGTGGAAAACCGACGCTGATTCTGACAAGGTAATCGCGGAACACTACGGCTACCCGGTCGTTCACCGTCGCACAGTTATCTTCAATAAGCGTGAACGATTTTGGTTAATTGATGACGAGTTTTTCGGCGACGGCGAACATGTTTATGAAGCGAGATTTCACCTTGCCCCAGGGGCTGCCGGATTAATGGTCTCGTTGTTGAATCACGATGTAGAGCCTGTGCTGGAGAGTCAGCCGGTTTCACGAGACTATGGTCAGATGAGCGACGCTGTTTCGATGTGCTGGCGTATTTCAGGGCGTCCGGGCAAGCTGAGCTGGCAAATAAAATCCGTGTAATCCGTGGCAAAAAACTATGTGTGGTATCTGCGGAGTTTGGGAATACGGCGTGAGCGAAGGTTCGATTGAATCCTCGCTACTCACGCGCATGCGCGACGAGATGACGCACCGCGGTCCGGACGACGCGGGCGAACTCGTCTTTGACGAACGGCGCGGCGGTTTCGGCTTTCGCCGTCTCTCGATCATCGACCTCTCCGCTGCCGGTCATCAGCCGATGCACGGTTGTGACGAACGCACGTGGCTAGTCTTCAACGGCGAGATCTACAACCATGCTCTCATCCGCGCGAATCTCGAACATCGCGGGCACAAATATTCTTCACGCACAGACTCCGAAACGATCCTGCATCTCTACGAAGAACGCGGCCTCGACTTCATTCACGAGATCGAAGGCGATTACGCCATCGCTCTCTGGGATGCGAACAAAGAACGACTCGTCCTCGTGCGTGATCGTGTCGGCGTGAAGCCGCTGTACTTCTATCACAAGGACGGTCGCTTCATCTTTGCCTCGGAGATCAAAGCGATCCTGCAACACCCGGCGGTGACACCCGACATCGACGAACAATCGCTCTATCACTATCTGACGTTTCTCACTACGCCCGCCCCCACGACGCTCTTTCGCGACATACACAAACTGCCGGCCGGTCACATCCTGACCCTAACGCGCGACGGCACGATCAACATCCAGCGTTACTGGGACGCGCTACCGCCTAAACAAAGAATCGTGGGCACGGAAGAAGATCAGCGCGCGGAGATACTGCGCCTGCTGCGCGAATCGATTCGTAAACGAATGATGTCAGACGTGCCGTTCGGAGTCTTTCTCTCCGGCGGCGTGGACTCATCTGCGAACGTTGCCCTCATGTCGGAACAGATGACGCGTCCGGTCGAGACTTTCACGGTTGGTTTTAGTGACGCTGAGTATCTCAACGAGCTCGAACCGGCACGTCGCATCGCAAGACAGTTTGGAACCAATCATCACGAAGTGATCATCTCCGAGAAAGAGATGCAAGACTTTCTTCCGAGTCTGATCTTTCATCAGGATGAGCCGATCGGCGATCCGGTTTGCGTGCCGCTCTACTACGTTTCGAAGCTCGCGCGTGACTCAGGAACGATCGTGGTCCAGGTCGGAGAAGGCTCGGACGAGATCTTTAGCGGCTACGAAAACTACGTGCGACACCTGCGCATTTACGAAAACTTCTGGCGTCATGCTGAAGCGTTGCCACTCGCATTGCGACGTGCCATCTCGAATATTTCGCGGCCTGCGCTCGAAGCCACGGGCAGAAAGCGTGCGGCGATCGAGTTGATACGGCGGCTTGGCGCTGATGAGCCGTTGTTCTGGGGCGGCGTGGTCGTGTATGACGAGACGTTCAAACCGCGTGTGCTGTCGAAGCAAGTGCGCGATCGTTTGAATGGCCTCTCATCGTTGCGCGTCGTGGAGTCGTACCTGAAGCATATCGAGCAGGAACGACCAGATGCCGATTTTCTTGCTCGGATGACGTATCTGGAGTTGAAGCTGCGTTTGCCGGAACTGCTGTTGATGCGTGTGGATAAGATCACGATGGCGACGAGCGTCGAAGCGCGCGTGCCGTTTCTCGATCATCATCTGGTTGAATATGCGCTCTCGTTGCCACGTTCGTTGAAAGTCGAAGGCGTTAGTGGCAAGCACATTCTCAAACGTTCGTTGGAGGAGATTCTGCCGCGCGATCTGCTCTACGAACGCAAACGAGGTTTCGGCGCCCCGGTGCGTGAATGGTTCAGAGAAAGTCTGGGTGGCTGGTTTGATGAGCACTTGATGAACTCGTCGATGCGGCGACGCGATCTATTGGACTACTCATTCGTGAGCCGCATGTTGGACGAGCATCGACGGAAAACGAAAGACTGGGGTTTTCATCTCTGGGCGTTGTTGAATTTGAGCTTGTGGTACGACCGATGGATCGATTAGGTATCCACAGAAAGAATCTGCGTAATCTGTGGACACAAATTGCCTGGACGTTCGCGACGCGCGTGGTGATGATCTTTACCAGCCTCGCGGCGGGAATTATCGTCGCGCATTGGCTGGGCTCAGAAGGTGTCGGGCAGTTGGCGGTAATAAACGTTGCGGTGGCGACGCTCGTTCAACTCGGGAGCTTTGGTCTTCCGTCTTCGAACACTTACTTCATTGCACAGGACCAGGCGCACTTCCGTGCCGCTGCGCTCAACTCGCTAATGTTTGCGCTCGGCGTTGGTTTACTTTTGGCGCTCGCAGTCAGTGCCGTTGCCATTCGCCGCCCGGAATGGTTTGGTATTACTTCCGCCGAATTGATCCACATCGCCGCTGTCTCGATCCCTTTTCAAATGATCACGCTCATTGGTCTGAACATCTTGTTGGCCGTCGGCAAGGTGCGACAGTTCAACATCCTCGACCTCGTTAGCCAATCGTTTGTATTGATCAACGCGGTGTGCGTGTGGCTAGTGGTCAAAGGAAATCTCGAAACGCTCGTGTGGTGGAACACTGCGACGAGCGTTCTCGCGAGTCTCGTGATTGTGTTCTTGCTGGTGATTTCCGCGAAGAGTCTGGCGCAATCAAAGTGGCGCGCAGACATCGCACTGCTCCGCCGCATGATCACCTACGGCGTCAAATTTCATATCTCGATCCTGGCCGGAGCGATCATTATTCGTGCGGATTTGCTTGTCGTAAATCACTTCCGTGGTCCCGCGGAGGCGGGCGTCTACAGTGTCGCGTCACAGTTTGCCCTCCTGCTGATGTTGTTGCCGGGCGTGATTGCAACGTTGCTTTTTCCTCGTGTTACGAGCGAACAGGACGCGCGGGGCGAAACGACGTGCCTCGTCACACGCTACACAGCGTTCATCATGTTCATTTCCTGTCTCGCTGCCGTACCTCTTGGTCTGCTTTTGCCATTTATTTACGGTGCGGCGTTCTACGATGCGACCGCATTGCTTTGGATACTGCTGCCTGGTGTTTATCTAATCGGTCTTGAATCGGTGCTGGTCCAACATTTCAGCGCGCTTGGTTTGCCGCGCGCAATTCCGATCTACTGGGTTGTGACGCTTGCTCTAAACCTCGTCCTCGTATTTGCACTCGTGCCGCGTCTCGGCGCACAGGGCGCAGCGATCGCTTCCACCATCAGTTACGCGGTGATCTTTGGCTTCGTGGCACTTCACTTTCAGAGCAGCACCGGACGATCTTTCACAGAGGTATTCGTGCCCGGGAGTTTGCGCGGATGAAAGTTGTTCTGCTGGCGCTCAGCGGCGACTTGTCTCGCTGGCAAGACAAAGTCACGGAGCTTTATCCCGAGTGCTCGATCGAGTTTATCTCGCGTGCCGAGTTCGAAACCGGCAGTCATCTCAAACGTCTCAAAGCATTGCGTGCACTGCGGCCCGACGTCCTCGCGATCGCAACCGAACGACTTCCCTGGCAACGCGGTCAAAATCTTTTCATGCTCTTTGGCGCGCTTGCGGGGGCACGCGAGGTGTTGATGATCGACGCGCATGGTGGAGTCATAAGGAAGTCTCGCTCGAATGTTTTGCTGGGAGCACCGGTAAGACTGAGTCGGGAGACGATCACGGGCGCGAACGACATGGCGCAGTCGCGACGCGAACTGCAACGTCTCGAAGAAGAGACATTAAGATTCAGCGACCTTTCGCGTAAGCCGGCTACCAGGTCCCGTCTGCGTGCTGTCTTTCTTCGCTCGACACCTGGACCAGGCACACAAGCCGGCGGCGCTGCAAGTCACATTAAGGGCGTTATCGAAGGACTCGAGACGCTCGGCGTAGACGTGCGAGTCATCAGCAACGATCAGATTGCCGGCTTGAACGTTGCCGAAGATCGTTTCGACGTTGTTCCGCCGCAACCGGGTGGCGGCTCGCGAGCGCTTTTTGATATTCACAACAATCTGGTTTTTACGCGTGG
The DNA here is from genome assembly GCA_035278765.1 of Pyrinomonadaceae bacterium. Classification (GTDB taxonomy): domain Bacteria; phylum Acidobacteriota; class Blastocatellia; order Pyrinomonadales; family Pyrinomonadaceae; genus PSRF01. Next base: position 8,968 of record DATEIS010000117.1, read on the forward strand.
AGCAGTACCCCTCATCGAGCGCGCTAATCCTGACTTTATTTACCAGCGATATGCGCGGTTTAGTTGGGCCGGAGTCGTGGCTGCGAACCGTCTCAAGCGCCCGTTATTGCTCGAGTACAACGGATCGGAAGTTTGGGTTGGCAAGTATTGGGATCGGGTCGGAAGTCTCGATTTGCTGGAGCGTTACGAGCGTTTGAACCTTGACGCTGCGGCGCGTATTTTTGTCGTTTCTGACGTCGAGCGCCGCAATCTGGAGGCACGCGGCGTTGATGCGCAAAAGATCGTAGTTAACCCGAATGGGGTTGATGTAAAGCGTTTTCGGCCCGGGGCTGGAGGCGTGGATGCACGGCGCGAACTTCAGATCGAAGAGGATGAGGTAGTCGCCGGATTTGTCGGGACGTTTGGTCCATGGCACGGCGTCGAGAAACTTGCCGAAGCGATCAAGACGATTCCGGCAAACATGCGTGTTCGGTTCCTCCTGGTTGGAAGTGGGAGCTTGCATGCAGAAGTTGAGAAGATGCTCGTAGATGAAAAGCGAGTAATCTTCACGGGCGCCGTGGCGCACGATCGAGTGCCGAAGCTTTTGGATGCTTGCGATATACTGGTTGCACCACACATTCCGTTGGCCGATGGCAGTGAGTTCTTCGGGTCGCCGACGAAGATTTTTGAGTACATGGCGATGGGAAAGGGAATCGTTGCGAGCCGGCTGGGTCAAATTGGTGAATTGCTCGTCGACGAGGAAACGGCGTTGCTCGTCGAACCGGGAAATGTTGGCGAGCTCGGGAGCGCTCTCGTGAGGTTGATCGAATCAGAAACGTTGCGGGCTCGTTTAGGTGGTCGGGCGCGCGAGGTTGCCGTGCGTGAGCACACATGGATACACAACGCCCAGCGCGTAATCGAGGCGTATCAGGATTTAACACGATGAGCGGTCTGGCTGAAGAGAAGGTGCGTGCGCGCGAGCAATGGACTCAGGATCCGTGTGGGGCCGTACACGGCGAACACGAGTTCGGCACGCGCGAGTTCTTCGACACTGTGGAGCGGCATCGATACACGGAGTACGCCGCCTGGATGCCGCAGGTGATGGGCTTTGATAAGTTTCGCGATGCGCGACTGCTCGAGGTTGGCTGTGGCATGGGCACTGACCTGTTACAGTTTGCGCGCGGTGGTGCCTGCTGCACCGGCATCGATCTAACGCCACGTTCGATCGAGATCGCACGACATCGTTTTCGACTCTACGATGCCGACGGCGCTTTTATGATCTCTGACGGCGAGAACTTGCCGTTTCGTGATGAAAGCTTCGACGTGGTCTACTCGAACGGAGTTTTGCACCACACGCCCGACACTGCGGGAGCGATACGCGAGGTCCATCGCGTGCTACGCCCGGGTGGAACAGCGAAGGTGATGCTTTACCATCGCAATTCGTTGAATTACTGGGGCGATATTGTGTTGCGACGAGGAGTGTTGCGCGGTGATTTTTTGCGTGGTCACTCGGTGGCGGAAATCATGAGCCGCTTTGTTGAGTTTAGCGAACACGACGCGCGACCATTAGTGAAAGTGTACAGTCGGAAACAGGCTCGTGAGCTCTTCAATTTGTTCAAGAGTGTAACGATTGAGGTGGAACAATTAACTCGCCCTGAGCTGCGTTTCCTTTCGCCGCTCGTTTCAGAGTCGATGCTTGACAGGCTGCGAAAACTAATTGGTTGGAACGTGATTGTTACGGCAGTTAAATAGCTTCAATCGAACACAGCTCGCGATATTCTTCGCGTTATTGCTGGTAATGATTAGCGTACGTGTTCTCACGCTCCAGTTCATGCGTGCGCACCTCCACGATCCGGCGTGGTTCCAGACTGGATCTTACGAAAAGTTTGATCGACCAGCGCGCGCCATTCTCGACGGCCGGCAAAATCTTTTCTGGATCGATGACCCAACGCGCACGGACCTCGTCCAATATCCACCTGCATTCCCCGTCGTAGTGGCATTCATTTACACAATTACGGGTGAGCGTTCTGCTTACTCAGCCCAAATAGTGTTGTGGTTAGTGGATTTGGTTTTGTCGTTGCTGCTGATTGCAGGCATTGCCGCCAGTGCTTTTGGTTATCGCGTCGCGATCGCGAGCGGCTTTCTGGTTGCGCTTTCGCCACTCTTCGCAATGTATGGCGCTTATCCTTCAGCAGACATGCCCACTACCTGGTTTGTGCTTGGCGGCAACTGGCTATTGCTGCTGGCGCTGCAACGCAGAAGTATCCGGTTGGCAGTCGCCGCGGGCGCTTTGCTCGGCATCGCGTGTTGGTTTCGCGTAAATCCGTTGTTTTTGTTCGTCTTCTGGGCGGTCGCGCTTTTGGTCTTAATCAAAGGGCCATCACTCTTTAAGTTGAAACTGAGCGCCGCAGTTTTGTTTGCGACCGTTCTCGTAATCTCTCCGATCGTAATCCGCAACTATCTTGTGTTTCCGGATTTCACACCAACCGGAGGAACGATAGGCGTCAACCTTTGGGAAGGCTTAGGTGAAACCGAACTCGGCCGGCAGCACGGTTTCAGGTTTAACGACGCTGCTCTTCTCGAAACTGAACGAGTGCAGATGGGGCGACCGGGAGATACGAGCATCGAGTTTCAATTCCCCGATGGCATTCGACGCGACAAAGAACGTGCACGCCAGTCGCTTGAGTTTATCCGGCAACGTCCAATCTGGTTTCTCGGCTCGATGCTTCCGCGCATGTGGGGTATGTTGAAAGTCGGAGGCGACCCGGTACCGTACAGCGGCATCAGCGGGATCAACGTCACGAGCAGGAAATGTTTGCCGGAGCGCTGGCAGGGCGGTGTGCTTGCCTTTGGCGTGAACGTATTGGGAATGATTCAAAGTGTAGTGCGATATCTTGTTCTGCCGCTCGTTGTCCTGGGGATCTATGCTGGAATGCGCAGTGACTGGCGCGTGAGTTGGCTTATGCTGGCGACGGTCCTTTACTATCTTGTTCCAGGCACTGTTGGGCATACGGAGATCCGCTACGTCCTGCCTATGCACGGGGTGTTAATTGTTTTTGCAGCCGTGGGCGTCGATTATTTTATCCGTCTTATTCGCGGCGAAAGAGAATGAAGGAACACACTTATCCAATCATGTTCCGCGTCGAGCAGTCGCACTGGTGGTACACCGGGCGTCGTAAGATTCTCGCGGATTTCGTGGAAAAGATTTGTCGACAGGTAACCGATCGGCGTCCGAAAATTCTCGACGTTGGTTGTGGTACGGGCGCAAACCTGCTGATGCTTTCGAAGTACGGTGACGCGGAGGGAGTCGATATTTCCGAGGATGCACTTGCGTTTTGTCGCGAGCGCGGGCTCGACAAGGTGCGGCTCGGCGCTGGTGAAAAGTTGCCGTATGAAGACGGCACGTTCGATCTGGTAACGGCGTTCGATGTGGTTGAACACATGGACGACGATCTTGCAGGACTGCGCGAGATGCGACGCGTGTTGCGGCCCGGTGGGCGAGCGTTGCTGTTTGTGCCGACGTTCATGTTTCTGTGGGGTTTGCAGGACGATGTGAGTAATCACCGCCGACGGTATCGCTTGCCGGAACTGCGCCGCGTGCTCGAGCAGGCCGGTTTCGAGATCGAGCGCACGTCTTACGCGAACATCACTTTCTTTTTACCGATACTGTTTGTGCGGAAACTGATGCGGCTGACGGGAATCAAAACCGAAACCGAGAACTCGATTAACATCTCAGCGTTGAATGGAGTTTTAGGACGGGTGTTGGGCGCGGAGAGTTGGATCCTGAAGCATATGAACTTGCCGTTTGGTGTGTCTGGGTTGTGTGTGGCGCGGGTAAAGTCGTAGACGGATGCTGCTCAACCGCTCGATTATATGTTTTGGTGGCGAAGATTGGTGGTATCACCACCCGCACTCCAAAGCCCATCTGATGCGCAAGTTTGCGCGCGCCGGAAACAAGGTCATCTTCGTCAACTCGATCTCGATGGGCCTGCCCAGTCTTGGTCACAAAGATCTGTTGCCGCGAATCAAACGTAAACTCGGAAGTTACTCGAAACTCGCACGCCAAACCGACGAAGGTATCACCGTGATCTCGCCGGCGAGTTTGCCTTTTTTCGGGACCGCCGCGGCACGCTCGATCAATCGTCGTTTGATTGGAGCCCAGATCAAGCGTCTGGCCCATAATCGCGGGCTTACTAAACCGATACTCTGGATTGCGATTCCCACTGCTGCCGACATGATTGGTACGTTCGATGAGTCGGCGGTGGTCTATCAGGTGTCAGATAAGTATGATGCGAACACGATGGATCACGCCACCGATCCGGCTTTGATACGCGGGCTTCATGAG
>DATEIS010000118.1:0-6610 GCA_035278765.1 Pyrinomonadaceae bacterium
GAACCAGGAACGATCGGTAGCGTTGCTAAAATCACTATTAATCTTCTCGAAAAATGAACCGCCCCTTTGCACACGTGCATTTACGACAAGAGGTGAGGGATTTCCGCCGTCGTAAAAACGTGGTTTCGACGACGTCCATTCCCACACGTTGCCAACCATGTCTTGTACTCCCTGCTGAGTTGCGCCCAGAGGGAAAGAGCCGATATCTACTGGACGTTTTTTCTTATTGATATTCGCCCGTCCCTCTTCCCACGAGTTTCCCCAGGGAAACAAAGAATTTTTAGAACCATTACGAGCTGCAAACTCCCATTCTTCTTCCGTAGGCAATCGGTAGACGACCCCGTCGCGCAGTGAAAGCCACGCTGCAAAGAATTCCACATCTTTGGGTGAAACATTAGTCACGGGCCAATACTCACGACCTGACGGCGGGTTGTTGCCGTTCCACGGCACCCAGTAACTTTCTATTGCTGGATCTCCTGCCGGCGCCGGTCTGCCGGTATCCTTGACGTACTCAGCATACTCAGCGTTAGTAACTTCGTACCTGTCTAAATAAAAAGATGGCACCGTAACCGCATGCTCTCCTCTTTGTTCCTGCCCTTTGTTCCAGCCCATTGTGAAAGTGCCACCTTCGATCAAAACCATCTCGCGTTTCGCATTGGCCGCCACGCTGGATTGCGTTTGAAGGTTAGGTGGTACAGCACCCTTCCGCGAAGCAACAAACGCGGACACGACGATCAAACCAAGAACCACGACTCCAGCGATTATTGGCATGGTATATCGCTTTTTGAAGAAGTCTCCGACGAAACTCTGCTGGCTGATTACTACGCGGCCGGGTAATCGTTGATTAGTTTCCGAACGAACCGGAAGTTTGCTTTTCAGATCAGGCGCGTCATCTTTTTTACTCGCGTCGGAAGGCACGCTCACTTCTGCCTTGCGAGGTATCTGTTCATTTGCTTTGGGCAACGACTCCGGCTGATTGGTCGATGGCGGCGTCAAAGGTCGCGGAAACTTTGCCGTCTCGTACTCGCTTTGGCCATGTGCATCTGGTGAGGGAAGAGTACTCACATTCTTAGCAAAGACTGGAACGATGACTTCGTCGTTTACGCTTTCACGAGCGCCTGAAGAATCTGATTTATCGACTGCTGGACTTGTTTTACGGCGCCGTGTGACTGCGGTGGATTTTCCGGTGCTGCGTCTCTTTGTCTTGGCTTTCGCCGGCGCTGGGTGAAGAACCGCCTGTTCGAACTCCGCGATAAATTCCTCTACAGACGGTGTACGCGTATCCAGTTCCTTCTCCAGAGCGCGATGGACCACAAGCTCAACTTCAGGGGAGATGCCTGATCCGGGGGTTGCCAGCGGCGGAGGCGGAGCCATCAAATGGCTCTTCATGATGGCGGGAATGGTGGCGCCTTTGAATGGCACCTCTCCCGTCAGCATCTCATAAAGGATTATGCCAAGGCTGTAAACGTCACATCTTCGATCAGTCTCTTCCCCCGACCATTGCTCCGGCGCCATGTAGGCAGGTGAACCAACGATCCCAACTGTTTTGGCGGCAACGAAAGAACCAAACAGGTCACTGGATTTGATCTTGGCGAGACCAAAATCCAGGATGCGAATCTGCTCACGCACCGACCCGCCGGATTCAATCATGATGTTAAGTGGTTTGAGATCCCGATGAACGATGCCATGTTTGTGGGCAGCACTCAGTGCCGAAGTTATCACTTGCATATATTCAAGTGCTTCTTCCGGAGAGAATCGTGACTTGCTGATTATCACGGTCTCAAGCGATACACCCTCCACAAACTCCATTACGATGTAAGGTATTTTTTCCTGTAGCAGTCCGTAATCCAGGACCGCGATTATGTTAGGGTGACCGATTTTGGCTGCGGCCATCGCTTCCTGATGGAAACGCTTCACGAACGATGCGTCGTTACCTATGAGATCGAGTTTGATTGTCTTGATGGCGCGAGTGGTTTTCAGGAATTTGTGCTGCGCTTTGTAGACGATTCCCATCCCACCTTCACCGAGCCGGCGTTCCAGAACATACTTACCATCCAGCGCAACGCTGCCGGGCAACGAGTGAAATGTCGCACACCTGTCACCTGGACACTGAGTTACCGTGTCGTCATAACAACTAAAGCAGGAGGGGCATTCTCTCATGTCGGGTAAAAGAGTTTTGCTGGCCCAATTGCTAAAGACCGAAATAATGTGCCCGCCCGGAATACGGCAAGGGTGCGTTTGCCTTCGAGTGTGGCGAGCCTAGCAAGGTTCAGAACAGATGGGTCGGGATTCTAACAACTTTGGCGCAGGCGAGCAATCCTGAAACACCCTGCCTGGTCCCATCTTGTTAGACATTGCGGTTTAGGTTTATTCTGCGTGCTCCGATGGTTTTCCGTTTCAAGGTTCAAACTTCACAGATGCTGCTTTTGGTGGTGGCGTCTTTGGTTTGCGGTCTGGCAGGCACGCCTGTGGCTGTGGCCCAACGACTGCCGAAGGCAACCGGACGAGAACCCGAGAACAAACCGGCTCCATCACGCCGCGAGAATCGTCCTAAACGTCAAACAGTGGCGGCCTCAAGAACTCCTGCCTCAATCGAATCTGGTAAGTTTTTTGATCTCGGTGACCGTTTTCGGGGGCAGAAAAAATGGAAAGCCGCCGAGGCAGCCTACAAAGAAGCTGTCAGAGTCTGGCCCGCCAACGTTGATGCCTTGTTGGAACTCGGCTTTCTTTACCTCGACAGGAACAGAGTGGATGAAGCACAACAAACTTATAACCAGCTACGATCACTCAATGCTTCGTACGCTTCCAACCTGCTTGCGGAAATAAACGCATACAAGACCAAGTTGGCCCATTAGTCTTTCGCCAGGCGGCGGTCCCTTCTTGTTCGATCCTACGAAGCCTCGGATAACACGCTTAGATTTTCCAAACTCGTAAAAAGCAACTCATCCCTTTCCCAAGCCGCTTCATCGCAAACCTATTGCTCCGCATTGAAGGTGCATATTGAATGGCGGTTCCTAGTGCCTCGCTAGATCACTACGAAGCGATCAGTAAACGCGCCGGATTCTCCCTGGTCCAGAACGCACCCAAACGATCCCTGCACGTGGCGTATTCCGAGGTCACTTCACTTTCACCCGGAAATGAGGACCATCATGAAAAGAATTATTGTGCTTGCAATCGCCGTTTTGCTCACTGCTTTCGCGCTTCTACGTGGGACAAGAAATGTTACCGGTCACGTGGAACCCACAGTCGCTTCTGTTACCTATCAAGCTGACGATCTCCCTGCCGCAGAGCCGGCTCCCACAGAAAACCTCAAGCTATCCAACGATAAGCGGTACTTCGTTTGGAAGAACAAGACCATTGCCCTCGTCGGCAATTCCGGTTCTTACCTTCCCCACGTCGAACGGAAGCGGCCAGATGATTGGGACGATGGCAATGATAAGAACGAGTACTACGATCCAGTCTTTGAGAATTGCACTTACGATCAAGTTGGCCAATTCCCGGACGGTACTGCAAAGCGCAAATTCCATGTTTGCGTCGAGACGCTCAACAAGGCGGGTGTGAATCACATGAAGATCTGGGTGTCTCTTAATCACAGCGTGGGGAGACTGCGCAACGAGGGACCGGACCCACGTGCCAACACCGTCGAAGGTAAATCGTATGACAACGAACAGCCCTTTGTGTGGATCGGAGGCACCACCAAACAGTGGAACTTCCAGCTCGCTTATAACAATCGGAACAACCCGGGACAAGGGTTTGATGACGTGTTCTTCAGCAGACTCAAGGAGGTCGTGAGCTACTGCCAGGACAAGAACATTATCGTTGCAGTTGAGCTTTTCGATCCATTCTTAGGGTGGGTTAACAATGAGCCGAAAAAAGGTCCCTGGTGGGAAGACAACAACAATCTCGGGTTGGAATTCACAGAGCACAAATACTTCGCTCAATCAGACGATTTCCATACCAATACCTCCGGCAGTATCACACAGCCAATAGACAAAAATATTGAAATCAATGCAAAGCTGCGGGACATCCAGGTTGCGTTGATGAAGCGAACGGCTTTCGAGCTGAAAGATCTGAAAAACTTTTACTGGGTACTCTCCAACGAACCGGATTTCGGTGGGGTCGCGGCGGGGCAACCGCTGATTACCTGGCTCAGGTATATGGCCAACCAACTGCGGACGTATGAGGGTGCTAATTACCATCTCATCGGCGTCAACGTATTCACCGATCCTCCCAGCCTCGATGGACATCCAACCAGCACTCCACAAAATCCCGTTGCGACCAACGTGATCAGTGCGATGATCGCGCAACCCAACGTCGACATCATCGCCAGTCACTATGTAAAACTTGACGGCATTAAACGGACAGGAGGGTATAAGATCCTCGCAAAACATCGATATGGCGCAATCGAGCTGTTGAAAAAATTTCACACGCCTGCAAACAAGAAGGTGTGGGGATTTAACGAAGATAGACCAGACGGACTGAGAGGATGGGTGGGTCCTGGTCCTACCAATGACCCTTACCATCCGGATGCGGAGTTTAGACAAATTGATCCGAATTGGGCGGCTGCTGCTACTCGCGTTGCAGCGTGGGAGTTCTTGATGAACGGCGGCGGCCTCTTCGATCATTTGAGTTATCGATGGGGGAATGACAATCCAGACGTCGCTGGCCCCACATATGGAGTCAGCAAAGGTAACGAACCGCAAGCTAACGAGTCACGAAAGCAATTAGGTTACCTTAGTAAATTTATAAACACTCTCGATCTTGATGGGATGGAGCGGACAGTCATTAATGAAAACTCATGGATCTTCTGGGACGAGGCTCCTCCTTATGGAGAAGAAAGTTACTGGTCTGCAATGTCCAGAGCCCGAAGTGAGACTGATCCGAGCAGAAAGGAAAAATTTCTCTTCTACTTACATCGCAGCACTCTGTTTAGTCCCGGCGCAAAATATAAGCCTTACGAGGGCTCTTCCAAGAAGCAAGCGACAATCGTAGTGACCAACCTTCCGAAGCCCGATTGTTACCGGGCTGAATGGTACTACCCGAGTGGGGAGACGATTGGAAACCGGAACGGGCTGACACCAGAGAATACTTTACGGGTAGTAAAAAAACAGATTTTTAAATCCGGTGGTACTTCATCTACACAAAGTCTCACGTCGCCACCTTATCTTCAGGATGTTCTTCTCACGATAAGCTGGGTTAAAGAAGGGCCATGTGGACCACCGCCGCCACCTGAGCCCGAGATGTCAGGCCCCGGCAGATTGGAGTTCGATGGCAATTCGTTCATCACGTACGAGGGCGACGGTCAGGCAGTCGTGCACGTGACCCGTGAGGATGGAAGCACCGGCGCGGTCTCAGTTAACTATGCGACAAGCAACGGTTCCGCCATCGGCGGCCAGGATTTCACGCCTACGTCAGGCACGCTCACCTTCGCAGCAGGCGAGACAAGCAAGAGCTTCAACATAACTGTCGCTAACGACACAGCGATCGAAGCCGACGAGACAATCAACGTGACCCTGTCAAACCCGACGGGTGGCGCAACGCTGGGCATCCCGAGCACTGCCGTCGTCACGATCAACGACAACGATGGGTCAACGTCGATCCCTGGGGCATTGCAGTTCGAAGCCAGCACTTTCACAGCCGGCGAGGGAGAACCAGTCGAGATTCAGGTGAACCGTGTCGGCGGAAGCACTGGAGCTGTTTCAGTTGCTTATACGACGAGCAACGGCTCAGCCATCGGCGGCCAGGATTACACGCCAACGTCAGGCACGCTCTTCTTTGCCCACGGCGAAACAAGCAAAACCTTCAACGTCGAAATCACTGACGATACGGCCAGCGAATCCGACGAAACGATCAACCTCACATTGTCGAGCCCGTCCGGCGGCGCGACACTCGGCAATCCCAGCACCGCCGTCGTTACGATCTACGACGAGGATGTAACAGGCCCAACTCCGGGCGCAGGTGCGTTGCAATTGGACGGCGGTATTTTTGCCGGCGCTGAAGGCGGTGGATTTGCCTCGATCCAGGTGAACCGCGTCAACGGGAGTACGGGCAGTGTCTCGGTTAATTATGCGACGAGTAACGGCACTGCCGTGAGTGGCCAGGATTATACGGCGACTTTCGGCACACTCACTTTCCTTAGCGGTGAGACAAGCAAGACTTTCAACATCCCGATCACTGACGACACGTTGTACGAGAGCAACGAGAGTATTAACGTGACGCTTTCGAACCCGACTGGAGGCGCCACCCTCGGCAGTCCGAGCGCGGGCTTCGTGTTAATTTTTGACAACTACCAGCCACCTTCTGGCCCAGGGGCGTTGCAGTTCGACGGCGGCATGTTCATCGGTTCGGAAGCTGGTGGGGTTGCCACCGTCCAGGTGAATCGTGTCAACGGAAGTACCGGCACCGTCTCGATTAGTTATTCAACGAGTAACGGAACCGCGGTTGCCGGCCAGGATTACACGCACGCCTTCGGTACGCTCACTTTCCTCAACGGCGAGACGAGCAAGTCCTTCAATATCCCAATCATTAACGACACTGTTAATGATCCCAATGAAACGATCAACGTGATGCTATCGAACCCGACGGGTGGCGCCACTATCGGCACTCCGAA
>DATEIS010000119.1:0-8617 GCA_035278765.1 Pyrinomonadaceae bacterium
AGCGAGGATGTTGTTCGGGTTTATCGAGCCAGCGACCCGAACAACGCTACGGTTTATCACCGTGGCGAAATCGCTGAAGCTGAACCTGCCGTACCGAGTTGGACAATGCCCGTTGATGATCTATTTCCGGGGTAATTGGACTGCTCCTTCTTGAGCGTGTGGCTCACAACAAGTACAATCACCTCACGAAATTAAGAACACTCACAGACACCTATGAGCACTAAAGTCGAAGCCACAATTGAAGATCTCTATAAGGTCGAGGGCAAGGCTGAGCTCGTCAACGGAGAAATAATCCTCATGTCTCCAACAGGTTTTCTGCCTGCTTACTCTGCGGGCGAGATATTTTCCTCACTACGCGAATTCAGCAAGCGTCAGAAGTACGGGCTTGCTTTAACCGATAACGCGGCTTTTGTTGTGAATCTTCCGCATCGCAAATCATTCAGTCCTGACGCTGCGTTCTTCGTCGGCGCAGGTTCCGGTATGAAATTCCTTGAGGCCGCGCCGAAGTTTGCGGTTGAGGTTCGCAGCGAAGGTGACTACGGTCCACGGGCTGAACGCCGGATGGCGTTAAAGCGTGCTGATTATTTTGCTGCTGGGACGCTCGTGGTTTGGGATGTGGATTTGCTGAGCGAGGATGTGGTGCGAGTTTATCGTGCAACCGATCCGGAGACGGCCACGATTTATCATCGCGGAGAAATTGCTGAAGCTGAGCCGGCAGTGCCGGGTTGGACGATGGCGGTTAACGATCTCTTCCCGATTGAATAGCCCTACACTTTCACCGCCTCATCAATTTCCTTCACCGCCCTCAACCCTGACGCAAGCGCTCCCTGCATCCACGACGGATATGCCGACAGATGTTCACCCGCGAAGTGGATTCGCTCATTCGATGCAACGGCGGTGAAGAACTGGCTCTGCTCAACTAACGCCCAGGCTCCGCGCGACCACTCGTCGTCCATCCAGCACTTCGTTGCACCGCGCTCAAAGTTGTCGCGTAGACCTCCAAAGATTCCGTCTAACTGTTTTAACGTCGTCGCGATGCGCTCATTCTCTTTGAGCTTCGTAATTTTTTCCGCTTCGCCCGGTCTCGCGTAAGTCATCAAGATACCGCGTGGTCCAGGTTGGCTCCACGTTGGTTGCCAGATTTCGATAGCCCCAGCCGCAAACGCAAAACCATTGAGCCCTTTTTCTTCCCAGAAGCGATTCCGAGTTTGCAGGTAAACACGTGAGACTGCGTCGTAGCGTTGCTTCTTAATGATGTCGCGCTGACGTTCAGACAGTGCCGGCAATTCGACATTTTTTAGAACGGAAAATGGAATCGTGCAGAGAACCTTGTCGGCAGTGAATGTTTGCCGCTGTCCTGCCTTTAGAAACACTACCCGCGCCTCTTTCGCATCCTGCTCGATTCTGACGACCGCTGAGCCATATTGGATCTTCTCACCGAGTCGTTGTGCAAACGCCTTTGGCAGCATGTCCGTGCCGCCAACTATCTTCTGCCAACGCTCAGGACTCCCTCCCAACTCGCCACCGTAATTCTGCGTCATCGCGTCAGTAAAACCGTCGATCGGAACTTCTTCTCTGCGACCGCGATCAAACCTCACCGCGTTGAGACGACTCGGATAGAAAGGCTCAAGCGGAAGCGCAAACTCTTTCACATACTTCAGTGAGAGATCGTGATTGTCGGGAATACGCGCGGCGCCCGCCTCTGCGAAGAGTCTATCAGAAAACGGATCGCGCAACGTGTGCACTCGTCCGCCGGGTCGCGTTCGCGCTTCGAGAACGGTAACGTCGTGACCAGCCTTCGATAGTTCGTACGCAGCAACAAGCCCGGCCATTCCGGCGCCCAGAATGAGCACCTTTTTGGCCGGGCCGGTTAATACTATGTTTCTGACCGCACCGGACAACTGCGATCGACTAAGTCCGGCTGCGGCAACTGCGATTGCGCTTCGCCTTAAGAATTGACGGCGAGTTAGTGCCAATTACCCTCGTCCTCTGCGTCGTGAAGTGTTCCTCCGCGGGTTAGTCGTCTTTGCTGGCGGCTTCGTTGTCTGCGTTTCTGTACGCACTGCCGGTGTCGCAGGTTCCTCGGCTGGTTTCGGCGGCATATCCGCCTTCGAAAATCGCGGTAACAAATCATCACGCATAGCCAGTTGATAAACCGCCCAGGCGACCACCATCGCATCCTTCTTCACATCGTCTTCGAGAATTCGTTCATAAGTATCAAGATTCGTGTGCCACGTGTGCGTTCCGTATTCGATTGGATCCTGGCCCATGCCGATGCCGGGCAGACCAGCCTGGCTGAACGATGTGTTATCAGAACCACCGAGCCTGCGACTGCGCGAAGTAACAGCGCCAACCACCCCATCGGCCTTGAAGGGTTCGAGAATATCCCGAAGAATACTCGCCGCCTCCGGTGGTCCAAACACCGACGCGCCACGCACACGTCCGGTGCCAGAGTCGATGTTGAAGTAACCACCGAACTTCTCGTATCCCGGTTTTTGATCTTCGAATGATCCGAAGTGTTCTTTGACGTAAGCGATTGATCCGAGCAGACCCTGTTCTTCGCCACTCCACAACGCCACACGAATCGTACGACGCGGCTTGACTCCGAGCGTCTTCAGAATTCGTGCAGCTTCCATCATGATCGTGCAACCAATCGCGTTGTCAGTCGCCCCGGTCGCGGCGTGCCATGAATCGAGATGGCCTCCAAGCATGATCACTTCGTCGGCTTTGTCACTGCCGCGAATTTCGCCGATCGTGTTGTAGGATGTGGCGCCTTCGGGATAAATGCGATTGACGATATTGAACTCCAGAACAACTTCGGTGCCGTCATTGAGGATCCGGCTGATGCGACCGAAGTCTTCATTGCTCATCACCACTGTCGGTATTGCTTTGCTAACGTCAAATGTCTGATTGTTGAAAGCGCGAATCTGTCGAAATTCGCGACCAGCGTCGTTAACTCTAACTTCGGCGCCATTCGCTTTTAGAAACGCGTCGAGTTGCTCGCTGATTTGACGATTTGTTAACGGCCGTGGCGCGTTCGCGGTTGGCGTCGGAGTCGGCGACGGCGTCGGAAATGCGACTGGGCGAGCGTTTGGTCCATAGCGCTGTTGTGCTTGTTCATCGCTTTGTCGCTTCGCCTGGGGACTCAGGTTGACAGGTATCACCGCGGGCTTGCCGACGAGTACAATCTTCCCACGCACTTTCGTCTTGTTATTGTTCAGAAAAATATTCAACTGTTCCTGCGATGGTCGCTCGGGCAGGACCAGTTGATACGCTTTTGCCTGCACTGTTCCTTTTGTGCTGGGAGTCCATGCGAGTACTTCGCACACCAGCGGGTCTTTAACCGGAGAAATGAGATGCGCAGTCAAACGCTCATTCAACCAGCCGGGATGTTTGAAGTCCCACGGTTCGAGGTGAGCATTTTCAAGGCCCCACGCGGTCATTTGTTTGACTGCCCATTCCGCGGCGGCTTTATGGTTGGGTGAACCCGTCAGCCGTGGACCATACAGATCCGTGAACATATGCATCGTCTTCATGATTTGTGAGCGCTCCATCGCTTCCTTGCGAATGCGGCTCAACATATCGCCGCTGCCATTCTGAGCAGCGACCGGGACGGAAAGCAGCGATAGGATCAATAAAAAGGCGACAACGCGTCGATTCTGCATTTTTTATCTCCGGGAGATCGGATGGGTTGGATTACCAGCGACGGAGATTATAGACTACAAGGTATCAATCGGAGAATGTCATCTATGAGCGCCGGAATCAAAATAACTGAAAACGAAACTTCGCAAAACAATTCATTGCCAAACTCTCGTCGCGTTTACGTCAACGGTAAATTACCGGGCGTAAGAGTGCCATTTCGTGAAATAACTCAGAATCCGTCGCGCAATTTTGACGGCACGCTGGCCACAAATCCGCCGGTTCGTGTTTACGACACTAGTGGTCCGTATGGGGACGCGGGCGTTCATTGCGATGTGCGGGAAGGATTGCCGCAATTGCGGCGCGAGTGGATCGTTGCGCGTGGAGACGTCGAGGAATACGACGGTCGTGAAGCGAAACCGATCGACGATGGTTATCTCACGTTCGATGCCGCAAATCGCGCGCGAATAAAAGACGTCGGCAAGCTCGAAGACTTTCCAGTGATGCGACGTCGTGTGCTCCGAGCGACGGCTGGTTCGTGCGTGACACAACTTCAGTATGCGCGTCGCGGGATAATCACTCCGGAGATGGAGTTTATCGCGATTCGCGAGAACCTCGGTCGTGAAGCGGCGTTAGAAACTGGCGATGCGCCGCGTGATTCGCTGTTGCACCAGCACCGGGGCCAGTCGTTTGGAGCAGCGGTCCCACAGTTTGTGACACCTGAATTCGTCCGCTCAGAAGTCGCGCGTGGGCGAGCCATTATTCCGGCTAACATTAATCATCCTGAGTCTGAGCCGATGATTATCGGCCGCAACTTCCTGGTCAAGATCAACGCCAACATCGGAAACTCCGCGGTTGCTTCGTCGATCGAAGAGGAAGTCGACAAGATGCGTTGGTCCATTCATTGCGGCTCGGATACGGTGATGGATCTTTCCACTGGAAAAAACATTCACGCGACTCGTGAGTGGATCATTCGAAACTCGCCTGTACCGATCGGCACCGTGCCGATTTACCAGGCGCTGGAGAAAGTTGGCGGCAAAGCTGAAGAACTAACCTGGGAGATCTTTCGCGACACGCTGATCGAGCAAGCGGAACAGGGTGTAGACTACTTCACGATTCACGCCGGCGTGCGTTTGCCGTACATCCCTTTAACCGCGCGACGTACGACGGGCATCGTGAGTCGCGGCGGCTCGATCATGGCCAAGTGGTGTCTGGCCCATCACGAAGAGAGTTTTCTCTACACGCACTTTCGCGAGATCTGCGAAATCATGGGCGCTTACGATGTTTCGTTCTCACTTGGTGACGGTTTGCGCCCCGGATCGATTGCCGACGCGAATGACGAGGCACAGTTCGCGGAGCTCGAAACGTTGGGTGAGTTGACGAAGATTGCGTGGGAAAAAGATTGTCAGGTGATGATCGAAGGTCCTGGTCACGTGCCGATGCATTTGATCAAGGAGAACATGGACAAGCAACTTGAGACTTGTCATGAAGCTCCGTTCTACACACTTGGTCCACTCACGACCGACATCGCACCTGGTTACGATCACATCACGTCGGCCATAGGCGCCGCGATGATTGGTTGGTTCGGAACGGCAATGCTTTGTTACGTCACACCAAAAGAGCATCTCGGATTGCCTAACCGGAAAGACGTCAAAGACGGCGTGATTGCTTACAAGCTCGCGGCACACGCGGCTGATCTGGCGAAGGGACACCCGGGCGCGCAGTATCGAGACAATGCGCTGTCGAAGGCGCGTTTTGAGTTTCGTTGGGAAGATCAATTTAATCTCTCGCTGGACCCGGAGGTCGCGCGCGAATATCACGACGAGACCTTGCCGCAGGAAGGCGCGAAGCTGGCACACTTCTGTTCTATGTGCGGCCCTCATTTCTGCTCGATGAAGATCACGCAGGACGTGCGGGAATATGCAGCGCAGAAGCAGGTTGAGGAATCTAAAGCTCTGGCTATCGGGCTTAATGAGAAAGCCGAGGAATTTAGGAGTACGGGCGGGGAGATTTACATGAGGCTTCAGCGAGTCGAGTCAGAAATGCTTCAGTTGGTCGGCTACGATGCCCACGCGCAGTTGCTGGAAGTTGTTTTCAACACCGGGGATAAGTACCGATATTTGGGCGTGCCGGCGTCAGAGTACGAGGGCTTGATGAGCGCGGATTCAATCGGGCAATACATGCACAAGCACATCATCGATCGTTACGATTACGAACGGATCATTTAGACAAGATGAACAAGATTGTCTCAGGATTTACAGGATATCTTGTAAATCCTGTCTCATCTTGTAAATCTTTATCCCCCTTTACCTCACGAAGGAGAAACAATGGATATTGATAACCTCACGTACAGAGTCATCGGCTCTGCCTACAAAGTTTATAACACCTTAGGATTCGGATTTCTCGAGAAGGTATATGAGAACTCCCTTAAGATTGAGCTGAAAAAACATGGCATCCAGGTCCAACAGCAAGTTAAGCTTCCTGTTTGGTACGAAGACCAACAGGTCGGGATTTACTTTCCAGATCTCTGGATCGAAAAACAATTGATAGTTGAGATCAAAGCTGCTGTTGGATTAGCGCCCGAGCATGAAATACAGCTTGTTCACTACCTCGCCGCTACAGGTATCGACCACGGCTTACTTATAAACTTCGGAGCGAAGGTTCAAATCAAACGGAAATTTCGTGAGTACCGACCACACAGATAAAGCTCGTGCTATTCCAAGCCGGCTTTGCGTTGCATCTCACGGATTGTTTCGGGGATGAAGGATGTGATTTGGTAGGTTTCTTCACGACCGTCGGCGTAGGTCTGATACAGGTTGAAATCGGGGAGCGAGAGACAGCTCAGGGGGGACTGGTGGTTGTAGCCGGTGTCGAGGCCGATGGCGCTGTGAGAGATGTAAATGCCGTGACGGCCGAGGCGGCCACGCAGGGGCAGAAGCGGTGTCGGGGTGTGACCGAAGACACAAGGTTTGCCGTGGTAGTGTTTGTAGAAATCCATGTCGCGCATCCACAGGAGCGACATCGGCGAACTCTCACTCGGATGTTTACCCTCATCGAGTCCCGCATGAACGTAAAGCGCAAATTCATCTTCGTAGTAAAAAGGTAACTCTTCGAGAAATGCGAGCTGTTCAGCAGGAAACGAGCGCGCGAACACTTCTCTCATCTCGTCCAGATCCTTTTCACTATCAACTTTGACCGGTCGTCCGGTGTATTGCTCAAACGTTCGTTCACCACCCACAACAGGCGTCAGCCACATGTTGCTTTGTCCATCAACAAAATCCATCAACATCTGTTCATGATTTCCGCGCAGACAAATCACTCGCTCGGGATTCTCCCGACAGAGTTTCATGACATGCGAGACACAGCCCGGCGCATCGGCGCCTCGATCGATCAAGTCACCCAACAGAACGAGCGTGTCTGTCTCCTGATCTCGCGGCAGCATGTCGAGCAGGTTGAGGAGCTGCGCGCATCGACCATGTATGTCACCGACAACAAAGGTTCTCATTCAGACTGTTCCCCGGGTTGCTCGCGTTGGCTTTTGATGCGATTCATCAATTCGACGAAACGTGGATCCTCGTGCATGTCAGTCCAGTTTTGATCTGACTCGAACCATTTGTAGTTTTCGTTACCGAGGCTGATGGCCGTTTCCAACCATCTGAGGGCTTCCACCTGGCGGCCCTGCAAGAGGTATGCAGAGGCAAGCCAGTAAGATATATCATAATCGGCTTCCGCTACTTGTCTGACTTTCGGCGTCAGTTGTTCATTTGCTTTCGTATGCTGGCCCTGTGCGCTCAAACAGATTGCCAGGATGGGTCTCACACCGTCGATTTGCGGGTGTCGCTGTAGCACATGCTGCAGAATCGTAATGGCCTCATCGATCTCGCTTTTGTAGTAAAGGACGCGTGCACGAAATACCAGAATCAGCGGATGCTCAGGCTCGAGTGCAGCTCCTTGATCCAGTTCGCGAAATGCCTCCGCATACTCGCGTTGGTACATGAAAATTCGGGCTCGATTGTAACTAGCCAGCACGCGCTCGGCCGGATTCAGCCGGACCATGCGATCAAAACTCCGTAGCGCACGTTCATATTCACTATCAAGTCGTGCAACCACGCCTCTTACAAAATGCACACCCGGATCGTTCGGATATTCATTGCGCAACAAGTCGACGGCGCTACGAGCCTTCTGCTTTTGGCCTCCAGTGAGATAGATGAAGACCATGTGCATGCGTGCTTCGAGTAGTCGCGGATCAAGCGTGAGCGCTTTACGAAAAGCGTTCTTGGCCTTCTCATGATCGCCGGCCTGACCGAGGCCTTTCAAAACGCGATTGACGTAGCAGCTACCAAGCGCCGAATAAGCGAGGGCGAAGTTTGGATCGATTTCGATCGCACGACGGAAGTGTTCGATTGCCGAGTCGAGATGTTCGCGCT
The DNA here is from genome assembly GCA_035278765.1 of Pyrinomonadaceae bacterium. Lineage (GTDB taxonomy): Bacteria > Acidobacteriota > Blastocatellia > Pyrinomonadales > Pyrinomonadaceae > PSRF01. The sequence continues at coordinate 8,067 of DATEIS010000119.1, forward strand.
CGATGGTGTGATAGATGAACTTTGCGAGGCAATCGCGACCGCGCAAGTACTCTTCGGACGCGGCGGCGTCTGCGGTTGTTTTCCTTGACAGTTCGACTTTTTCGTCAGGACTCAGCTCGAGCCGCAAGCCTTCGACGATGCGCTGGACGATCGTGTCCTGCACGCCAATGATGTCGCTGGCATCAGCATCGATGCGCTCACTCCAGAGAATCTCGCTCGTGCGAACGTCGAGTAGTTGTGCCGTGACACGCAATCGATCGCCGGCGCGTAGGAAAGTGGCCGTAAGAATCGCATCGACACTGAGTTCGCGTCCGGCTTCTGCGGCATCAACAGTTTTGTTCTGATATTTGACGATTACTGACGACGGCCGCACGACGAGTGAACGCACACGCGCCAGCTCAGTGATCACCGCATCCGCAAGAGAAAACTGATAGAAATCGATCTCACGCTCGTTACCGACATTCTTGAACGGCAGTATCGCAACGCTCTTTCGATCGCGATCACCCAAACTCGTTAACGGATTAGGCTGAGCGTCACCACTGCGTCCTCCC
>DATEIS010000120.1:0-7922 GCA_035278765.1 Pyrinomonadaceae bacterium
AACAACCGTGTGGATCTTCATCTTCTCAAACTCCGCATGGGTGAGAGGCCCAGGCTTGTTGAGAATGTGCGGTGGGACCGCAAGCTTGCCGACGTCGTGAAGCAACGCACCTGCTTTCAACGCGGCTATTTCATCAGCACCGAGCCCAAACACCTCGCCCATTCCGGCCGCATAAATCTGAACGCGTCGCACGTGGCAGTGTGTTGTCTGATCTTTTGCATCGATCGCGGTGGCGAGGGCTTCGGCCGTCGCGAGATGAAGGTGACTCAGTGCTTCGACCTCATCTGTCTTTGACTGCAAACGCGATCGAGCACTGCGATAAATGAGATAAGTTGCAAGAATCGAAATCGGAGTGAGTATGAGATAGGGCAAAAGAAACGTACCGTAGATCAGTTCGAGCACGAGCGGAACAACAAGCAACGTCCACGCGATCCATAGCTGATTCGCGCGCCACCAATGGGTCAGCAACTCGCGCAATGAAGCTGCCGGAGACAGGACTGGGAGCAACTCAGATCTGTCTCCGGCGAATTGGGCAAGTGGCAGCCCCTGTCGGGCGGGCTGCCGTGCTGGGTGAGATGTCTCACGACTGGTTGTCGTCATAGAAATTTGCGGCTACGGACCCCGTGCGGAGAGCCCGCGAAGCCCGAAGGCCTCTTCGCCGCGCTGTCCTACTTTTCAACTGCTGTGCCGCGCGAATTTCCGCGATTTCTCGATCAATTCGTTCGCCTTATTCCATTCTGACAGGTCAGATTGAGAAGTTCAGTCAAGCTGATAAACTAGCCGCGCGCTAATAATGGAAGCTCGTTCTACACAAGTCGGATATATCGATCTACTGCGCCGCAATCGCAGCTTCAGACAACTGTGGCTCGGTCAGGTTGTCAGTCAGATGGGCGACTGGTTAGACACGCTCGCGCTTTACACACTCATACTTCAATTAACAGGTTCGGGTCGTGATGTAGGTTTGCTTCTCGTCGCGCGTTTTGTGCCGAGTTTTTTCTTCGGACCGATTTCGGGTGTGATTGCCGACCGGTTCAGCCGGCAGCGCATCATGATCATCTCCGACATTTTGCGCGCAGTCGTTGTGCTGGGTTTTCTTTTTGTTCGGCGCGCCGATCAGTTGTGGTTAATTTACGTGCTAACTGTTTTGCAGTTAGGACTCTCGACTTTTTTTGAGCCTGCGAAAACGGCGGCGATCCCTTCGATCGTCGAACCTCGTGAGTTGGTGACGGCGAACGCGATATCTTCAGTGACGTGGTCGGCAATGCTCACTCTCGGCGCAGCCATTGGAGGTCTGATCACGAGCACACTCGGAACTGATGCCGCTTTTATTCTCGACGCTGCGAGCTACATTTTATCGGCAGTGCTGATCGCCAGTATTCGTGTTCCGAAGCGTCCTAAACGTGAGCGACAAAAGCTTTCGTTGGGGCGATTACTGGGAATTACCGAGACGATCGAGGGGATCAGGTACGTCAGAGATCGACCGCGAGTGCTAGCAGCGTTGCTGGTAAAGCCTGCCTGGGGATTGGGTGGGGGAATACTCACGCTATTGGCTGTGTTTGGTGAACGGATCTTTCCGATGGGCAAAAACGCCGGCGGCGGAATCGGTGTACTATTCGCGGCACGTGGAATCGGAACCGCTATCGGTCCGCTTGTCGCACGACGCCTTTCGGGCGATGGCGAAAAAGGCCTGCAAGCCTGGATCGGCATTGCCTTTCTGATTGGCGGCGCTTTTTACATCGCCTTCGGTCGCGCGACGAATTTCATTTTCGCCCTCGTTGTGCTTGGAATCGCACATTGTGGAGGCAGCATTCTGTGGGTTTTTTCCACGGTGATACTACAAAAAGAAGTCGTCGATAATTTCCGTGGACGTGTCTTTGCGGCCGAACTGGCGCTCGTTACGCTGACGATGGCGGCATCAAATTATGTTACCGGTGAACTTCTCACACGCTTCAGCATGTCGCCGCGCACGGTAACTGTCGGGGTCGGCCTCATATTTTTGCTGCCCGGTGTTGCCTGGTTTCTGACGCGTCGCTGGTGGAACAGATCGGTGCGTGAGACGGCACGCACGATACGACTCGATGACGCGCGCGAGCAACAAGTGGTTCATACCTCAGTAGAGTAATGGCTGATATGCGAATCAAAATCGGAGTTATGGGATCGGCGGCGTCCGAGAGTGCGCGTCTGGAGACTGGAAACACACTCGTTGCCAAGGCCGAACGTCTCGCACAAGCGATCGCAAGCAAGGATGTGGTGCTGTGTACCGGCGCTACCACCGGCATTATTTATGTCGTCGGGAAAACAGCTCACGACGCCGGCGCATTTCACATCGGGATCTCGCCGGGAAGCAACGAAGTCGAGCACAGCGAACTTTACAAGCTGCCGACGGATGCGTGCGATGCGTTGATCTATACGGGATTTGGGTTGAAAGGGCGAAACGTCGTGCTGGTCAGATCGTGCGACATCGTGCTGTTCATCGCCGGCGCGATGGGCTCACTCAACGAGTTCACTATTGCCCACGACGAGGGAAAAATCATTGGCTGTCTAACGGGCACCGGTGGCGTCGCGGACGAATTTGAATACCTGTTGCAGCGCTTCGGCAAACGAACGACCGCGCAAGTCTTTCATAACGACGATCCGGAGAAGCTAATTGATGACTGTCTCAACGCGCTCAATCGCTAAGTTTGTTCCCAACCCGATCAGCGAATCAGATTTCGATAACCAGATCTGGCAGCAGTGTGAGCCGATCGCGATTGAGCACTACTGGTCCGGCGAACCCGCTATGCCTGATCGTCATGCTGAAGCAAGGATTTGCTGGTCTGATGAGGCGCTTCACGTGCGCTTCGTCGGCGTGCAACGTGAGCCATTGATCGTCTCCGACAACCCGCAAACTGAGAAGAAGACACTTGGGTTGTGGGATCGTGATGTTTGCGAAATCTTTCTCGCACCCAACGCAGCTAATCCTTCACATTATTTTGAGTTTGAGGCAGCACCCAACGGCGAATGGATCGACCTCGGAATCACCGTGAAGCCTTCGGGAAGAGAGACTGACTGGGACTTCGTTTCCGGCTTCAAGACAGCCGCAAAACTCGAGCGGGAACAATTGCTGGTCGGGATGTGGATTCCCTGGAGTGAGGCTATTCCGAAGCCAAAGGCAGGCGAGACATGGCGCGTGAATCTGTTTCGTTGTGTTGGTCCCGAAGCCCCCGAGCGCTATCTCGCATGGCTCCCCACACGAACCCAAGAACCCAACTTCCACGTACCCGAAGCATTTGGAACCCTTCAGTTCGAACTGTAGGGGCGGCCCTCCGTGGCCGCCCGTGGTTTGTGCTAAAGCGATTCAGGAAGCGACGGCCTCGGCTTGGTGAACACGATTCAAAGCCACGGAGGGCCGCCCCTACAGTACGTTCGATTAGTTGAGAAAACCCTCACGCGCCGGGTTGGTGGGCCACCAGCTTGGCGACGTACTTATCAAAAATGGCCCGATCGGACTCGCTCATCTCCAGAATTCGAGCCCCAATCAAATACCCGGTTCCATCCTCGAGGCTCTCGTATCGCACCGTCGCCACTCGCATCTCAACTGGTCCAGCCGGCAAATCGAGCTTGACGTGCAGTTTCCGCTCGTCTCCGGCGAGATAGTGTTCGCCAATCCGGATGGCAGGCACAACCAACGCCAATCCGGTCGCACTCACATCAAGCGTGTACCCACCAAGCGACGGCAAACGCCGATGTCCATTGGTACTCAGCCGCGGATCTGACAGGCTTAGAGTAAAACTCAGACGGGCTCGCACACGCTTAGAATGCCGCCGGTTGCCAACGAAACGGCGGAGTCGTGACACAATTCTGCGGGGCAATTCCGACATTGTTTGAAGCCGCTAACAATTGAGGCAGGGCACAGATCGGGAAGCGATTGGGGGCCGGTCGCAAATGACATTCTAGAAAACCTGCTCCGAATGGCGCAACAGTTTTAATTTTTTACGACGAGTGGTTTCCCCCCAGCGTCGCCGCTACGCACGCCGGAAGCGTCCAGATAGAACGAAAGGCGGCCCGAACGACCGTACTCGGCGGGCTCAGCCGTCGCGTACCACGACTTGCCATCCGCAGGACGGACCACCTGGAAGCGGTAGCCGGTGGACTCGATACCTTCGAGATCTTTGGGAATATATCCGGCGGCGATGAGTTCCGCCATGTTGCCAAACTGGCCGTTGTGGCCCTGGCTATAGGCCACTTGCGCGAGTGTGATGCGCGTCATCATGTCCTGAACGTCGCTGTGATGGGCGCTGATACGAGCCTCAAAGAAAAACTTCTTGCCGGCCTTTTTGACGAGCTCGAGGTTCTCCCGGTCACCCACAACCCACGCGTTATCGATCTTGATCAGCGAAGCCGGTTCGACCCTTTCCTTGCCATCGGCATCGACCACTTTTACAAACACTGTCGCTACGTCGCCGCTGATCTGTTCTCCAGTAATATCGACCTTTTCCGGAATTTTCTCGCTGACAGCAATGGCCATCTTGTCGAAATCCGGTTTCAGATCGTTGAATTCCTCAGTTGAGAGCCCTTCAATCGCCGGTCGGTAGATGGAAAGGCCAAACGCTTCCCGATACTTCTTCTCGCGCATCATGCGGTAGAAATCGCGCATGGTATCGGTTGGCGAACGCTGCGGAGATTGGGCAAACATGGTTGTGGAACCAGTGAACACCGCAAGCAAGAGCGCACCGCAAAGCATTGGGACTCTGAGCAATTTCAAGATGGCACCTCTGTTTATTTGAAAAGGGCGCGTCCCGGATTAGCAGCGCGCCCTTGAATGAAGGTTAACACACGTGAGTAAACTACGGTCGCCGTTGTTTCGAAGCAAGCAGCTTTTCACGTCCCACGAGGTAAAGAATAATCATCAGGACGAGGAAAGGAAGCAACGATAGCACGTTGGACCATGGGCCGTTAAAGAACGGGTTATGCTCTCTGGACCAATGCTCGACTAGATCGGCGCGTTCTTTCCAAACACCGGCGAAGAAGGCAATAAACACTGCGGCCAGCGCACCACCGGCGATGTAACCTGAGGCCATTAGCACCCCTGGACTCTTATCAGTTTCAGCAACGAACTCCTCTTCTGTCATTTCTCTGCCCTTGAACTTAACGCGCAGATACTTGTCGACCAACCAGCGAATCATGCCGCCGAGGAAAATCGGACTTGACGATGACAGCGGCAGATAGACGCCGACCGCAAAAGCAAGCGAAGGAATGCCGGCCATCTCAAGCACAACGGCAATCATCACGCCTAGCAGTACGAGGCCCCACGGCAACTGCTGATTCAAAATGCCCTTGATGATGTAGGACATCAACGTTGCCTTAGGTGCATCGTACTTCGTCACAGACGAGCCATCGGGCGCGGTGCGATGTGTGCCGTTGATTCCAGGATCCACATAGTATTTCGGCACACCATCAGCGCCTATGAGATATTTTCCTGGAGGGCCATTCTTCTCGTCGATCTTGTGCCAGGTCGGATACTCGTTGTTGTCGGGGACGACAAGTCCACCCTTCACCTTTTCTGGAGGGCCGAAATTTGAGGTATCAGGGCGGAGAGTTGCGGGAAAGTTACGTTCGACCTTCTGAACAACTTTCCCTGACTCGTCCACGAGATACTCGCCCGGTTCAAGCCCGGCGACTGTCGTAGCTCCTGCCTCATACTTCAGTAACCGGAAGTTACCTCCGGGGGCAGGCTTCACTTCTTCATTAAACGCCGGAAGGGCAGCCAAAGCAGTGCCATCGACCTGCTTGGACTCGGTCACCGCTTTGAATGTAGTTTGCGGCACGTACACCGTGCTCTGGTCATTAAGCCGGAGCAGGATTGGTCCCAGAATCAATGCCGACGCAAGTGCGCCGATGAGGATGGCGATCTGCTGGTACTTCGGCGTTGCGCCTACGAGAAAACCAGTCTTGAGGTCTTGCGACGTAGTACCACCGTTTGAAGCAGCGATACAGACGATGCCACCGATTGAGAGTGCCGTTACGTAATAAGTAGAGCCACTCCAGCCGACGATCAAAAAGATGAGACACGTAAGTAGCAGCGTAGCGACCGTCATACCGGAGATCGGGTTCGACGACGATCCGATTTCACCAGTCAAACGCGAGGAGACAGTTACAAACAGAAAACCAAAGGCAATGATCAATATCGCGCCCAGAAGATTGAACTGAAGATGGAGTTGCGGCAGGATCATTATCATCGCGATAAGCACAAGTACACCGCCCGCGACCACCTTCATCGACAGATCCTGATCTGTTCGCGGCACATTCGAGCCCGCAGCCTGACCGCCACGCAGATCGCTCAGTCCACCCTTCAAACCGTGCCAGATGGTCGGTAGTGATCTGAACAAACTTATAATTCCGCCAGCCGCCACGGCGCCGGCGCCAATGTAAAGCACATACGCGCCGCGAATCGCGTCGGGCTCCATCTCGCTGATAGGTACAGTGCCCGGCGGAAGTGCAGTGGTCATTCCTTCACCGAAAAATTTGATCGCCGGTATCAAAACCAGATAGGCAAGCACGCCACCCGCACACATGATAGATGCGATGCGTGGGCCAATGATGTAGCCCACTCCGAGCAGTGCCGGCGAGATCTCAGCCGCCAGTGATCCTGCTTTGAAAGGCGCACCGAAGACTTTGCTGGGGACGTCTTTCCAGGCCTTCAGTGCAGCCATTGCAACTTGATAAAGGAGTCCGATGCCGAACCCGGTGAAGATCGTCTTTGCGCCTGAGGTGGCCTCATCCGCTTCACCGGCCTTCGCTCTGTACATCGGGTCCGCAGCAGCTCGCGATTCTGCTGACGCGCCGGCCTTTAATACTTCGGCACAAGCCGTTCCTTCGGGATACTTCAGGATTCCGTGCTGTTGGACGATGAGCGCACGACGCAGCGGGATCATCATCAGGATGCCCAGTAATCCACCCATCACTGCAACGAGCATGACCCGTGTGAACTCAAGGTCGAATCCCAGAATCATGATGGCGGGCATCGTCACACCGACACCAAAAGCAATCGACTCCCCGGCCGACCCCGCCGTCTGCACGATGTTGTTTTCCAGGATGGTAGCGTCGCGTACACCAACTTTCCCAAGCAGGCGAAACAGCGAGATCGAGATCACCGCGACAGGAATAGACGCACTGACCGTCAGTCCCACTTTCAGGACCAGCCACAGGGACGAAGCGCCGAAAACCATTCCCAGCAACGTGCCGATGATGAGAGGGAGTGCAGTGAGTTCACGTACATGCGTATTGGCCGGGATATAGGGCCGGAAATTGGCGAGTAACGGATTATCAGGGTAACCAGCTTTAACTCCGGCTACGTCCGGAAACTCATTCGCACCGACGCTTTCAGAAGACATCCGGTTTGACCTCCAACAAAGTTTTGCTAAAAAAACGGGGAGTGCGCAGGGGTTTGAAACGCCGCTACTTTACACGGGCCGCTCGCGCTCGGCAAGGCCACAAAGACGCAAAAAAAGCACAAACAGCGGGCGTTAGGCTCGATGGACCCTGTGCTTTTTTGTGGCTCCAACTGCTCGCATTTGGATAAACTGCAAGCGCTTTCAAACTCGACGCCTGAGAAAATCAAATGGCTCTGAGAATAGGTGCATTTTTGCTGCTTTTGGTTTGCTTGAGTTCCGTTGGAACTGGGCAAACAAAGATTCCTACGCCCGCAGAGGTTCTTGCTTTCACGCCGGGCGATGATCGGAAACTCGCTTCGTGGGATCAGGTGGTCGAATATTTTCAGCGCCTCGACAGCGCCAGCGATCGAGTGAACTTCGAGACACTCGGCACGACGACGATGGGCAAGCCGTTTGTGATGGCAACTATCAGCACTCCCGCAAACCTGGCGCGCCTGGACGAGTTCAAGACCATTCAGAGCCAGCTCGCCGATCCGCGCAAACTAGGCC
>DATEIS010000121.1:0-6901 GCA_035278765.1 Pyrinomonadaceae bacterium
TTCGATGTAGAACTCAGAGACCTTGTCGTCCTCAATGATCGCAATCTTCTTCTCGCGTCCGTTGACGCTCACAATTAGTTGTTTTGCCATTACCAGCCTTCTTCAAGAGTTGAGGCACAGAGCTACGCCTGCAAGCCGTTAAGCGAGGCGTTAGCTCTGTGCAGAGATTAATGTGGGTATTTGCGGGATGGCGCCTGGATTGGCGCATAATTCTCATTCAAATACAGAAACTTGTAGTCGCCGACCTGTCTATTTTCAGGGAGCAAGCGCATTGTGCTCGTAACCTGCGGGCGGGCAAACTCACCGGAGTATAGCCACAAAGGGCCACAAAACGCAAAATCATACACAGGACTATCGTTCGGGGCCTTTGTATTTCGGCAGTGATTCCACAATGAAGTCGAAGCCTAACCACAAACTCCAACTGTGGTGATAGAAAGCGACCGGGAAAATCAGGGCCATGATGAAGAGCAGGACCAGGACGTTTTCGTAGGCCGCTCCGATTATCAGCAGAAAGAAGAAGCAGACGAGGAGAATAACGAGCTCGGTGGTGACGACGTTGGCGAGAATTGCACCCACGAAGAAACCGTCTTCGCGTTTGAAAAGGGCCATGCAGTGCGGGCAGTGATGCCGGATATGAAAAGGTTGGTTAACAATCCGCGACTCACCACACGCGGGACAACGCAGTCTTAGAGCGCGACCCAAAACCCGCTTGATCTGTTCCGCATCTACTTTCAAGGTGTTCGCATATATTACGCAAAAGACTGTCTCCCGCAAAGGCGCAACGGCGCTACGAAAACAAAAGGCACTTTAAAGTGACGCTGCGCCGTAGCGCCGTTGCGGGAGAATTGCTTTATTGAGCCAGTCCATTAACAACTCTCTGGATGCCACTCTTCATCAACTCCACATTGAAGTTTAGCAACAAGCCAAGGCGAAGATTCATTAATCGCAAATAGGTTAGCAATTGCTTCCGATGGACCGGAGCTAGAGCTTCTACCGATTTGATCTCGATGATTACCTTGTCACCGACTATTAGATCAACACGAAAGCCAAGTTCTAGTTTTATGTCTTCATAATAGACTGGAAGACCAACTTGTTGAACGACATGCAGCCCTCGCTTTTGGAGTTCAAAATCAAGGGTAGCCTGGTACACCGACTCTAATAAACCAGGTCCCAGAGTTCTATGAATCTTGAACGCGGCGTCAAGAATGATAGTAGCGATGTCATTTTCATTCATTGTGAGGATCTCCTTGTGAGGTGAAGAGGAACTATACAACAGTCACTGTCACGGAGACGCCTTAGGAGAAGCGGCCGGGGCGGCATTGGGGTCCACGACCTTGAAGCTCGTACGTACTAGATCCCAGGCGGGGGTGAGTTGCTTCATTTGCTTGTCGGGACCGAAGAGGGTTAATACGACCACGCGTTGGCCCACGAGGGCCCAGTAGATTTTGGCTGCCCCAGCCTCACCGCCAAGCGACGCATTGATGCTCGTTCCATCCGCTTTCACTCCGCCAATTTCAGAGGTCTCAGGAACCTGCTCGGGCTTTGCTCCCATGTCCACGAACTGTTTTGCAGTCGCCGCGACGTAGGGATCGATGAAGGCCTTCTTTGCATCCGGTAACTTCTCCGGCGTGATGCGGCCCTTGTGAACAAAGACACGGATTTGTACGTCGCTGTTTGCCTTAGTCAACGTCAACTGCTGCGCGTCGCCGGTGCTGTCGTCCGCGAGTTGCCACGCGTTGGAATAGTCAAACGTGACGCCGTCTTTCGAGAAATTTTTTGACTCGGGTGTTTGCGCGGTGGCCACTACACAACAAAACACTAATCCGACGAGTTTGAGTTGAAGAATGCGGTTCATGTGTCCCTCCAGATTTAGATCAGCGAAGCAGCTGCAACTGCTCGTTCAATAACTGCCACACGTCGCGCACGTGCTGCTCGGTGGTGCGAATGTTTCCGATTGAGAGTCGCAAGGTCAGCTTATCGTTCAGCCGGGTGTGAGACAGCAACGCGCGACCACTCGCATTAACAGCATGCATTACGCTCTCATTGAGTACATCGAGATCATCCCTGCCTTCCAGGTTCGCGCGAAAACAAACGAGCCCAAGCGGAACTGGCGCCATTACTTCCCAATCGGGAGACTCGTCGATCCACGATGCAAACAATCGCGCGAGGCGACAGTGTTCGCGTATTCGTGCTGCGAGTCCTTCATGTCCGAAGTAGCGCATTACCATCCACAACTTCAGCGCACGAAAGCGCCGGCCCAGTTGAATGCCATAGTCAGAGCCACTGCGAACTTTCTCCTGCTCGGGCGTACGTAAGTATTCGGGCACGAGTGAAAATGCGCGCTTGAGTAGATCCATGTGACGGCAGTAGAGCACCGAAAGATCAAACGGCGTGAATAACCACTTGTGTGGATTAGTGACGACGGAATCAGCCCGCTCGCAACCATCAAGAATCTCTCTGAACTCGGGAACAATCGCCGCGGAGCCCGCATACGCGGCATCGACGTGCAACCACATCGCATATTCTTCGCCGATCGGAATCATCTCCCGAACCGGATCGATGCTTGAAGTCGAAGTCGTGCCCACAGTGGCGACGATGCAGAACGGCAGATACCCGTTACGCTTATCTTCCCTGATCGCGTCCTCGAGCGCGCCGACATTCATGCGAAACTTGGAATCAGTGGGAATCTTGCGCAGCCCGCGTTGACCCAGGCCGAGGGTGATTACTGCTTTTTCGATCGACGAATGAGCCTGCTCAGAAACGTAAACACGTAGCAACGGCAGATCCGAGCGACCACTCATTCCCTCTTCGCGAATTCGCTGTTCGACACCTTCACGCGCGGCCGCAATCGCGTGCAAACTTGAAACCGAAGCAGTGTCGTAAATGATCCCGTGCATTCCGGGGTCGAGCCCCAGCATTTGTCGCAGCCAATCAAGTACAACTTCTTCGAGTTCCGTAGAAGCGGGCGAAGTGCGCCAGAGCATCGCCTTGTTATCAAAAGCCGCGCTCAACATCTCACCAAAGATGCCAGGCGCCGAAGTTGAAGTGGCGAAGTAGGCGAAGAAGGAGGGATGACTCCAGTGCGTCAGTGCCGGAACGATCAGTCGATCGAGATCGGCGACAATCTCTTCCATTGATTCACCGTTGGCTGGTGGCGTCGTGGGAAGTTTGGCTTTTAAATCTCCAGGCTCAATAGCCGCGAGTACAGGAAGATCGTCGATCTTTTCGAAGTAATCGGCGATCCAGTCAATTAGCTGATGACCGTGACGACGAAAGTCTTCCGCTTTCATGTCACCCAACTCGGGCGCAAAGTTTTTCACGGCCTCATCTTACACAAGCCATCAGGAAGCACAAAAATAAAACCAGCCACAAAAAGGCACAAAAAGCACAAAATAGAAAACGGAAACAGGACCTGTAAAAAAATCCTAGCCATACTGTGATCCGCCAACTTCAATAATTGTTTTTGTGCCTTTTGTGCTTTTTTGTGGCTTACTGCTATTATTCAGCGCGATTACGACAGATATCAAAAGCTCTGGTCTCCTTCCGGTTCGGACTTAAGTTCGTCAGAAAACTCTAGCCCTGTGAGGATTTGTATGAAACGCATTCTGATAGCTTCGATTGTTATTGCGAGTTTGCTGAGCGCTTGCAACCCGCAAACGGGTAGCGACAAGGTTCGGATCGGCGTCTTTATGTCGACCACCGGCTCAACCGCAAACTTCGGCATCTCTTCTGTCAACGGAATCAAGATGGCTGCGGACGAGATCAATGCCGCCGGCGGCATCAACGGCAAACAGGTCGAGTTGCTGGTGCAGGACGATCGCTCAGACGCGTCAGAAGCAGCCACAATCGTGACCAAGTTCGTCACGCAGGATATGGTTCACGCCGTCATCGGCGAAGTCGCCAGCTCGCGCTCGATTGCTGCCGCGCCAATCGCGCAGAACGCAAAGATCCCGATGTTGACGCCGTCTTCGACAAATCCCGAAGTCACCAAGAAAGGCGACTTCATCTTCCGTAGTTGCTTCATCGATCCGTACCAGGGAGCCGCGATCGCACAGTTCGCAGCCAAGACACTCGGCGCGAAGACAGCCGCGATCATGGTTGACCGCAAGAACGACTATTCAACCGGACTCGAGAAAGTCATTAACGAAACGTTCGCCAAGTTTGGCGGCAAGATCGTCGCGACGCAGTCGTATCAGGAAGGCGACCAGGACTTCAACGCACAGTTGACGTCACTGAAAGGCTCGAATCCCGAAGTCATTTTCGTGCCGGGTTACTACAACGACGTAGGCTTGATCGCGAAGCAGGCGCGCGACAAAGGCATCACGGTTCCGCTGATCGGCGGCGATGGCTGGGATTCAGAACAGCTTTACAAAATCGGCGGCACGGCCCTGAACGGTTCGTATTTCACCAACCACTACTCACCATTCGACACCGATCCAAGAGTAGTTAAGTTTGTCAACGATTATAAAAAACTCTACGGCAGCACTCCGGATGCGCTCGCAGCCACTGCTTACGACGCCGCGAATATCATGTTCGACGCGGTCAAGCGTTCTAAGTCGCTCAGTGGACCAGACATTCGCGACGCCCTGGCAGCCACTAACGCTTTTCCGGGTGTGACTGGCACCGTCACTTTCAACCAACAACGTGACGCCGTTAAGCCGATCGTCATGATCGAGATCAAAGACGGTGGCACGTATGCGGTGAAGGAACGTGTCAACGTCGAAGGTGCAGCTCCACCGGTAGCTAAGGCGGCCAATCCGTGATCACGGCCCGCCCGGTTCTCGGACGTAAGCAACAGTGAATCACGAGTATGAGCACGTTCCTCCAACAACTAATTAATGGTATCTCCCTGGGCGCAATCTATTCGCTGATTGCGCTCGGCTATACGATGGTTTATGGGGTACTGAAGCTAATTAACTTTGCCCACGGCGACGTGTACATGGTCGGCGCCTTCATGGGCTATTACCTTGCTAATGGACTCGGCGCACGCGGCGCACAAGCAATCGGCCTAAGTGGAGATGGACTAATCGCACGCGGATTACTCGGCGGCGGTACGTTGGAACCGTCGTTGATAACAGCGCTTGTCGTGATGTTGCTGGCGATGGCGATTTGTGCGGCGATCGGCGTGGTTATCGAACGTCTGGCTTATCGTCCGGTCCGCAAGTATTCACGATTGACTGCACTGATCACGGCGATTGGCGTCTCGCTTCTGCTCGAAAATGGCGGTCAGGTTGTTTTCGGAGCCGAGCCGAAGTTCTTCCCCGAACTGTTTACCAAACGCAATATCGACCTGGTTGGCGGCGCGAGTATCAACAGCGCCGACATCGTCGTGCTGATCATCGCGCTCGCGTTGATGGTCGTGTTGCAGTTGATCGTCTATCGCACGAAGACAGGGCGCGCGATGCGTGCGGTCTCGTTCAACTTGCAGTCGGCGAAGTTGATGGGCATCAATACCGATCGCATCATCGCTTTCACGTTTGCACTCGGATCGGCACTTGCCGCAGCAGCGGGCGTTCTGGTTGCGATCCGTATCCCGCGAATCGATCCTTTGATGGGCATTCTCGTCGGATTGAAAGCATTCGTTGCCGCAGTGCTTGGAGGTATCGGTAATATTCCCGGCGCGGTACTGGGTGGGTTGTTGATCGGCATTACGGAAACGATGGTCGTCGGTTATCTTTCCCCGACATACAAAGACGCGGTAGCGTTTGCGATTCTGATCTTGATACTACTTTTCCGACCTTCCGGACTTCTCGGGACGGTCGCCCAGGAGAAAGTTTAAAACCATCCACAGATTACACAGAATATTTTAAGCAAATGTAATCTGCGTAATCTGTGGACTGGATTGATATGCCTCGTTCTCTTCGTAATCTCATCATTGCGCTGATTGTGATCGGCGTCCTTTACGGACTGGATTTTGTCTTCCAGGCAGGGCTAATCAATCCTTACTACAGCCGCATCCTGATGCTGTGCGGCATCTCGATTACGCTCGCAGTTTCGCTCAATCTAATTAACGGTTTCACGGGTCAATTCTCGATCGGCCACGCCGGTTTCATGGCAGTCGGGGCGTATTCATCGGCGTATTTCTCCGTTACGTACGGAGCGAATCTGGCGAATTCACTCGGCGGTGGAAAACTGGGCTGGGTTGTCGCACTGTTGCTTGCCACGATTGTTGGCGCTATCGTCGCCGGAATTGCAGGACTCGCAGTTGGTATTCCGTCGCTTCGTTTGAAAGGCGACTATCTCGCGATCGTCACGCTTGGATTCGGTCAGATCATCGTTGTCTTTCTAAACAACATCGAGGCTGTCGGCGGCGCACGTGGTTACTCCGGAATCCCAATCGTCAAGAGTTTCTTCTGGATCTTTCTTATCGCGGTTCTGACGATTGTCATCGTCTACAACATCGTCAACTCCGCTTTTGGACGCGCGCTGATCTCGATTCGTGAAGACGAACTTGCGGCTGAAGCAATGGGCGTCAACACCACGCGCTACAAAGTGATGGCGTTTGTGATTTCGTCGGCGATGGCGGGTGCCGGCGGTGTGTTGCTGGCGCACTTCGACGGCTATCTCAATCCGAAGTCGTTTGAGTTCATCAAGTCGTTCGAGATCCTGATCATGATCATTCTCGGCGGGCTGGGCTCGATTGTGGGTTCAGTGCTGGGCGCGATTGTGCTGACGATCCTGCCTGAAGGACTGCGAGGCTTCGCCGAGTATCGCATGGTGATCTATTCGCTGTTGCTGATCATCCTTATGATCACGCGGCCACAGGGATTGTTAGGATCGACAGCTGCATTCGCAGGATTGCGCAAACGAATCAGGCGAATGACTGAAGGCCCCAGCGGAACGGCAAGCTCAGCGACACAAAGCGAGACTTCAGTCGGAGGTGAAAATCCCCGATGAGCAC
>DATEIS010000122.1:0-3580 GCA_035278765.1 Pyrinomonadaceae bacterium
GGTTTTGACAATTACAATGTGCGTGTGGGTGAGCCCGGCGGATTCTATCTTCCCAACGCTGCCCGCAACCGAGTTTTCAATACAAGAAGCGGCAAGGCTGAGTTTACCGTCCACGAACTGCCCAAACACGATCTCAGTCCAGGTCAGTTTTTGATGATGACAATTCGCAGTCACGATCAGTTTAATACCTCTGTTTACACTCTGAATGATCGCTATCGCGGGATCTATGACGAGCGGCGCGTGGTATTTCTAAACAGCGAGGACATCGCCGCGGCGGGCTTCAAAACCCGACAAGTTGTAGACTTGGTGAGCCATTTCGAAGGCGAAGAGCGCGTCGCGCGGCGATTTGTGATTGTGTCTTACGATATTCCGCGTCGCTGTGCGGCGACTTACTTTCCCGAAGCAAATGTTTTGGTGCCGGTGCGTTACGTCGCCCTGAAAAGCAATACGCCCGTTTCGAAATCAGTGGTGATCAGCATCCGGCCTGCAACGGAGGAATCTGAGCAAACATGACCCCTCGAACCGTAAAGGCAAAATCTGCCAAGAAGACTGTCACAAAGAAAACCACCAAGCGTAGTACGGCAACGTCGACGAACAATGTGAAGCCAAAGCTTTATGCGAGTCTTGTCGTGCAGTTGCTGAGCCTGCTCAAAGATGAGTACGACTTTGTCGCTAACGCGGCGAATTTCAGTGCGCTATTGTTCAATTCGCTGCCGAATGTGAATTGGGCCGGGTTCTATTTCCTGAAAGGTGAGGAGCTGGTGCTTGGTCCATTTCAGGGAAATCCCGCGTGCGTGCGTATTCCGATGGGAACGGGCGTGTGCGGGATGGCCGCGAAGCAAGTTGAGACGATCATTGTGCCGAACGTGCATGAATTTCCTGGCCACATTGCGTGTGACGTTGCCTCCAACGCCGAAATCGTCGTGCCATTATTTGATGGCGAACGATTGTTGGGCGTGCTCGATCTCGATAGTCCGATAATCGGTAGATTCGACGATCAGGATGCCGAAGGATTGAACGAGCTGGTGACTGTGTTTGTGGCCCACGAAGAAGGCTTGGAGTAATGATCACGATCCGGAAGTGAACAGGATTTCAGGATTTTCAAAATCATGAAATCCTGTCCATATGTCAACTCCATCTCCACGCCGCTGGCAGGCATTAACCCTCTTATCAATCGCGGAATTGCTTGGCATGTCGCTGTGGTTCAGTGGCTCCGCCGTTGTCCCTGCGCTTTCGTCCGAATGGCAACTATCTCCTTCACAGATTAACTGGATCGCGATCGCCGTCCAGCTCGGCTTTGTCGCCGGCACGCTCGTCAGCGCTACGCTCAACCTGCCTGACATCATAAGCACCAGACATCTTCTGGCTATTTCGGCATTTCTCGGAGCGGTGGTGAATGGAGTTTTTGGTTTGTACGTTCACGATCCGGGTTTAGCGATTGTTCTGCGCTTTGCGATCGGTGTTTGTCTCGCCGGTGTTTACCCGCCGGGAATGAAGATTATGGCGACGTGGTTTCGCGAACGACGAGGAATGGCGCTCGGTGTTTTAGTCGGTGCGCTAACGATGGGAAAAGCCACGCCTTATCTCGTCAATGCGATCGGCAGTGCAAACTGGAGAACCAATGTGCTCTTCGTTTCGCTGCTTGCAGCGATTGGCGGTCTCATCGTGCTCTTCTTTGTCGAGGATGGTCCATATGCACTGCCGGCTGCGAAGTTTGACGTGTCGCAGATCGTGCGCGTGTTTGGTAATCGCGGTGTGAGACTGGCGAGTTTTGGTTACTTCGGGCACATGTGGGAACTCTATGCCATGTGGATCTGGGTACCGGTGATGATCCGTGCGAGTCTTGCGACTCACAACGGAGATCCGCGTCTGGCTGAGATTGGTTCATTCATCGTGATCGGCGCCGGCGCAGTGGGTTGTGTCGTTGCCGGATTGATTGCAGATCGCGTCGGCCGAACATTAGTTACGTCATGGGCCATGGCGATTAGCGGCACCTGTTGTCTCGTGATTGGATTTCTCTACGGCGGCAACCCGTTTGTGCTTTTGCTCGTCGCGGCCATTTGGGGTGCGACGGTTGTTGCCGACTCAGCGCAGTTCTCCTCGTGCGTGACCGAACTCGGCGATCCGCAGTACATCGGCACAGCGCTCACGGTTCAGATGTCTATTGGGTTTTTGCTGACAACAGTTTCGATCGAGCTGGTGCCCAAGATTAATGACTGGCGGTATGCGTTTATGATTCTTGCGCCGGGACCATTATTCGGAGTTATCTCGATGCTGCGGTTGCGCGGGTTACCCGAGGCCGTAAAGATTGCGCACGGCAGACGGTGACAGGATGCCCAGGATTATTTACAGGATTAACAAGATGTATTATTCTCTGCCTCACAGGTGATTCGATGAAATTTCTCTGCTTCCTCAGACTCAGACTGACCCGAGCTTGATTCGGGCTTAGTCGCTCCTTTTTTATCCAACTACAACCGAAGTGTGTTTTCGAGTGGACGTCTCCAGCGATCCGCTTTTGAGGTTTGATCATGCAGCAACAAGCTATTCAGGTGCGCAACCTGCGCAAAAGTTTCAGCAAGCGAAACGGTTTCAGGAAGAAGTCCGAGCTCTGGGCGGTGGACGACGTCTCGTTCAGTGTCGCTCAGGGCGAGACGTACGGGCTGCTCGGGCCAAACGGTTCGGGTAAGTCGAGTTTGATCCGGATTCTGTCGACTTTGCTGATTGCTGACAGCGGTTACGTGGAAATGCTCGGCTTCACTTTGCCAGAGCAGGCAGATGAAGTGCGTCGCATCATTGGTCGTGTCAGTGTCGACGCCGCTTTCTACAAGAAGCTGTCGGCGCGCGAGAACCTGCTGTACACGGCGCTGCTTTACGGTCAGAACGCGCGCCAGGCAGAGCGCCGCGTGATGCGGATCCTCGAACAGTTGGGAATGGAGGACGCGAAGTTCTCAACGCCGCTCGAGGAGATGAGCCGCGGTATGCAGCAGAAGATCAGCATCGCACGCGCGCTGATGATCAATCCGCCGCTGTTGTTGCTGGACGAGCCGACAACGGGACTCGATCCGAAGAGCCGGCGCGACGTGCAGTTGTTCCTTGAAGATCTACAGTCTCGCGAGGGAACGACGATTCTGTTGACGACGCACGACATGGCGGAAGCGGAACGACTGTGCGTGCGCATCGGCTTTCTGGCGCACGGCAAACTCGTCGCTGAAGGAACGGCGGGGCAGTTGATGCAACGCGCAAGCGCCGCGACGCTCGACGACGCCTTCATCCGTTTGACCGGGGAAGAACTCGTCGAAGAAGAGTCCACAGATTTCGCAGATTGTTCTGTGTAATCGGTGGATGGATTTAGGAGATAGCAATGGAAGCTACTTTAAGGCAAACGTGGGCCTTCCTGTTTCGCGGGTGGCATATCACGCGTCGTTACATCGGCTGGGTCGTAGTTTTTAACTTTTATGCGCTTGTGACTTCGGCGACAGTGGCGCTGATCGGCGTTGCGGAGAAGAACTATCAACTCACTCTGACGCTCGTCGTCGGAGCGCTGTTGTGGAACTATCTTTCCTGGCTCTACCAGGAGATT
>DATEIS010000123.1:0-8547 GCA_035278765.1 Pyrinomonadaceae bacterium
AACAACCAGCGAAGTTGTGAATCAGGTTCAACAACGAGCAGGCGATCAGATCAACCGTGGGAAAGAAACGGCAGCGTCAGAACTGAGCACTGTAGTCAACGCAGTGAGACGTTTTGGTGAAACTTTGAATAACGAAGGCAACGGACCGATTGCACGTTTCGCCGCACAGTATGGCGACAAAGCTGCTAACGGCCTCGATCGGTTCGCAACGTATCTTCGCGATCAGGATCCAAAACGGGTACTCGACGACGTACAGAAGTTTGGACGACGCCAGCCCGCTCTTCTGATCGGTGGCGCGTTTCTCCTGGGCTTCGCTGGAGCACGTTTGATCAAGTCGTCGATGGAGGCAGCGTCAACCTCTCCGAACCGCATTTAGTGAAGCAGGAGGTATGACATGCAACGAATAAATGAAAACCGCTCTTTGGAAAACCGCCCGCTTGGCGAGCTGTTTGGCGATCTGGCCGCCGAGATGAGCAATCTGGTTCGGCAGGAAGTTGCTCTGGCAAAGGTAGAAGTCGGGCAGAAAGCAAAGTACGTCGGCAGGAACGTTGGTTATCTGGTGGTTGGAGGAGCAGTCGCGTACGCAGCGGCACTGGCGATTATCGCTGCCATCATCATGTTGCTGGCGAGGGTCATGCCGCATTGGGGCGCGTCGCTATTAGTCGGAGTCGTGGTCGCCATAATTGGGTGGTTGCTGATCGGTAAAGCACTGACGGCACTTCAACAAACCGACCTGACTCCGCGAGAAACAGTGGAAACTTTGAAGGAGGACGCAACATGGATGAAGGAACAAATAAAATAAGCGTTACGGATTCGGATGAGTTGCGGACGACTTCCACATCCGCTGACGATTACGATGAGAATACTGGACAAATTCGGGCGGAGATTGAAGACACTCGAGCTGAAATGAGTCAAACAATCAATGAGATCCAGGAACGGCTCAGCCCGGAACATCTGATGGGTCAAGTTAAAGAAACCGTTCGCGAAGCCACGATAGGAAAGGTTGAAAAGGTTATGGAAAGAGTAGGCGAAACCATTAGTGGAGTGACAGAGCCGGCACTTGAAGTGGCGGGTCGTGCGGGAACTGCAATCAAAGACGCCGGGTCTTCGGTGGCTGACAGCGTTTGGAGGAATCCGATTCCCATGGCGCTGATTGGTCTCGGAGTCGGCATGCTTGTGATGAGAAACTTTGGCGGACAAAGCTATAGCACTAGTTCACGAGGATTGTCGCAAGGACGTCGTAGCAACTACGGAACTGGCGACGTAGGTCAAATGCGTCAGACACAAGGCAGTGGCACTCTCGATCACATGAAAGAGACTGCCGGTGATCTGGCTAATCGTTCGACGCAGGCGCTGAGTGATCTGGGAACGAAAGCAAGGGACGGTGCGTCGGTAGTTACGAGCCGTTTTGGGCAAATGCTGCATGACAATCCGCTTGCAGTGGGTGCAGTTGCGGTTGCAGCGGGAACGGCAGTGGGACTGATGATACCGAGCACGCGACTTGAGAGTGAATACATTGGCGAAACAGGTGAACGTCTGGTTGATAGCGTTCAGGACGCCGCGCGGGGCGCACTCGACAAGGTCCAGGACGCCGCACGCGGTGCACTGGATAACGTCCAGGACGCTGCAAGGCAAATGGCGTCAGAGGGTCAACAACAACCAAGGCCTTAGTTTGTTGCGCGATACTTGGATGAGGTCGTACCGTAACGCAGTAGCGTCGGGTCGAGATTAGCCACGCGGATCTCTACTTGGAAGTCGACCCGACGCTACCGCGTTACGAACCTCGTCCAACAATAGCCCTTGAGGCAAAGCCGTCACTTGAGGATGGCGGCTTGGGCGCTGAGGTTTAGCTGGTGCCAACGCTGAAAGGTGTTGATGGTTTCCGGTCGGACGCGAACGTACGCGGTTTGGAAGTAGAGTGCTTCGGGTCTGCGCCAGTCGAGTCGCACGATCGGATTGAAAGACGCCGGCGTCGTCGGAACTGAACTCACGTTCTGATTTGTGTTCGCGTTAGCGTTCGCTTTTCTAGTGGTTGTCTTTTGATCGTAAGCTACTGACGCCGCAATCAACTGATCGCCAAGCGGCAAACGTCCCTGCGTCGGAGTTTTACCGCCAGCGTCGTAAATCGCCACGTCCGTATCAAACGCAGTTGCAATCTTCGAAGCGTCCGGACACCACACCGGCAACGCATCCGTCAATCCATCGTCAAGCAAACGCTCTGTGCCATCCTGCGCGATCAAACGCGGACGACCGGCGGGCAGTTTGCCCTGTCGCTCGCGCTCATTCCATTCTTCCTCCTTGCAGGCCAGCGCCACCATCGCGTGACCATCAGGAGCCCAGACATAGTAAAAATAGATCAGTCCGTCACGCGCAGTTAGTGGTTTCAGATCGTAGCCATCGCGATTGCAGATGTAGATCTGCTCCGTGTAGAAACTTGCGACCGGAGCAAACATCGGAGCGACCGACGTCGATGGCGACGGCAACGGTGAAGCCCCAGCATCGGGCACCGGCACATCTAATGGCGTCGGACTCGGACTCGCCAGGGCACGCTTACGCGCGATGAAGTTGATGAAGTTTCCATCGGGAGACCACGTAACAGTTTCCGGAAAAACGCACGCGAGATCGGGCGGAATCAGGTTGCGTAAAAACTGTCCATCGGAATTGTAGAGGTCGATGCGAAACGTCGAGCCGGGCTCGTCTGCGGCGCCGTAAAGTGCAAGCACACGACGGCCATCCGGTGATACGACTGTCCGAATCAATGCTTCATCCTGACGTTTGCCGGCGAAGTCGTTTGCGACAGCGGGAAACTTGTCGCCGAAGTCCTCGATTTCGCCTGATGGTGGTGTGACGTCCGGAGTCAGACGATACGCGAGATTTCGTGCGGGTACGTCGCGCAAGACACGCGGTCTTACATCCTGGCGATCGATAACGGAACGACAGCCAGCCACAAAAAGGCACAAAAAGCACAAAATTATTTTTCTAGAAGCGATCATTTATCAGTTCGCGAACCAGACCAGGGTTCAACGCAAGAATCGCACGGATCGTGTTGCGTGGCGAGAGATGATCCTCGTCGCCTTCGTCGAGTTCGACACAATTATGTTGAACCGAACGCGCCAATCGTCGCGAGATAGATTCGTAATCAGGCGTGCTGACAATGTATGAACGAACTGCCATCGCGCCAATCAAATCGCAGGTGATCTCCTCGCTGCGCTGACCGTGAATATCGAGGCCGGTGAGATCCGAAGCTTTGTTTCCAACTGCAGACACGAGCGTTCGCAAACTATCGTTATCACCGTCAGCCACGTGCATCAGCTCATGAGCCAATACGCTAATCATCCCCTCGTCGGAACGTAAGCCGGCGAGGAAGATCGTGCCGAAAGTTATTACGTGCGGGCGGCTCAGATACACCGAAGCGTTGTCACGCGCTTCCATGTCGGGTCTGACTCGCCTGACCTCGTTGACCCTTGTGATTGCCAGGCGCAGCTTCAAGTTGAACTTGGGAGATTTTTGGAAACCATACTCGGTGGCAAGCTGGCGCAGCGAACTGATCACGAGATTTTTTGCAACTGGCAGAAGCTTCTGCGCACGCTCAGCACCGGCGCGCGCTTCCGGACTCTGAACCGGTAACGAAGGACGCGCCTGCATCTCGTCGATCGCGACGCTGCTCCTTGGATCGAGCTTCGCTTGAGTGCACACAACGCCGATGGCGTCTTCGAGGAGGGCCTTCGCTTCCGCAGACATTGAAGGGCGAACGCGTGTTGAATGCGAACCGGGTTTGGTGGGTCTTTGGGCGAGCGCCGGCGAAAGACAAGCTAATAGCAACGCCGCCGAAAGAAGATTTCTCCCGCAACGGCGCCACGACGCAACGAAAGGCATTGCGAAACTACGTTGCGCCGTCGCGCCGTTGCGGGAGAAATTCTTCATATCTATCGGTGCCGCCAATTCGCTTTCCGCTTCTCCATGAACGCTTTCACACCTTCGTTCGCGTCCTGAGTCTTCATCAACTCGTGCAAATAAACGTTCTCCTGTTCGCTTAATGCGTCTTCGATGGATCTGCCGCGTCCGAGGTCCAGCGACTGTCGCGCGAAGCTGAGCGAAGTGCCCGAAAGTTCTCTCAACTTCGCCAGCACCTCGAGCAGTTTTGGTTCGAGATGTGCGCCAGGCACGACGTGGTTGCACAACCCCAACCTGCCTGCCTCGACAGCATCGATTATCTCGCCCGTGAGAATCAATTCCCGAGCGCGCTTTTCGCCAATCACCCGGGGGAGAAGAATCGCCGCCACAGGTGGAAACACGCCGAGCTTGATCTCAGGCTGTCCGAATCGCGAGCGGTCGGACGCAATGACGATATCGCACGCAGCGACGAGTTCACAGCCGCCCCCAAGAGCTGCGCCATCAATCAACGCGATCGTCGGTTTCGCTAACAGTTCGAGCTGACGGAAGATTGCATGGAACGCGTCGAGCATTTGAAAGATAGTGTCCTGAACGTGATCCTCAACCGCGACACCGGCGCTGAACGCGCGACAGTTTTTGTCAGCGTCAAAAACAATCGCGACGAGCTCGCGCTGATTGCACTCAGCGAGGGCCTTCACAATCTCGCGCATCATCTCGATGTTGAAGACGTTCAGCGGCGGACGCGCAAAGGTGATTCGCGCGACGCGATCGTCAATGCGGCAACGGATGTGTTGATATGCCATTGAGCTAAGAACCTAACCAAGTTCGGTAAATTCGCTTCTGGGCTTCCGTAGCGTTGGGAAGCGGCACGATGCGATACGTGCCCTCGCGGCGTTCGCCGAGTTTTATCAACAACGTACTGAGATCGTCGAAGCGAAAGATTGTCAGATTAACGATATCGCCGGGTTTCTTCTCCGCCATCCGCGCGTTGAAAAAATCTCGCGTAACTCGCATGTTGTCCAACGCGACGATCTGGTCACCAGCATTGAGCCCTTGATCGTACGCAGGTGACCCGGCGTAGACGCGCCTTACGATCAATCGATCATCATCTTGCGTAACATCAGCACCGAAGTAAACACTACCGGTCCCGGAACCCGTATCGAGACGCAACCCGGCAGCTTCGAGGGCGGGGTTGTAATTAAGCTCCGCCGTCCCGCGCACGTACTTGTTGAAAAACTCTTCAAGACTTGACCCCGCCATCAGCTCGCTCGCCTTTTGAAAATCCAGCGGCCCATAATTGCGGTCCTTCTTGAAGAACTCCGCATAAAGATAACGCATCACGTCGTCCAACGACTTCGCTCCATTGCTTCGCTTGCGAATTTCCAGGTCGAGCAATAGGCCCAGCAATGCGCCTTTGTCGTAGTACGAAACCTGCGAGTTTATCGAGTTTTCATCCTGGCGGTAATACTTGATCCACGAGTCAAAGCTCGACTCTTCCACGGTCTGCTCGAGACGTCCCGGTGTATTCTGCAACGACCACATCGATCGCGCCGTGGCACTCAGAAACTCACTTTCCGTGATCAGTCCTGCGCGACGCAACGTGAGATCAGCGTAGTAATCGGTGATGCCTTCCGCGACCCACAGGACTTTTGTGTAGTTCTCCTGTGTGTAATCGAACGGTCCGAGTACGTCGGGACGAATTCGCTTCACATTCCAGAGATGAAAAAACTCGTGAGCCACGAGCGAGAGAAAGCCGCGGTAGTCACGCTCAGTTGTCTCCGAGGCGTTCGGCGCAGCAGAAGTCGCGCGATCACCGCTCCGAATACGGAAACCAAAACGCGGATAACCAGGCGCGGTTGAATTCGCGTGTTCGAGTCCGCCACCTGCGTTTGGTCGCAAGTGAAGAATGAAGGTGTAGTCGCGATACGGAATCTCCCCCATCAACGTGGCTTGTGTTTCGACGATCTTCTGCACGTCGAGTCGCATCCGTTCGGGATCGTAGTTGCCTTCGCCGTCGATCACGATGCGATGCGGAACGCTCTTGACGTTGAATACGATTGTTTTGAAGTTGCTGGCTTCGAAAGGTGAGTCGTAAAGAACGTCAAAGTTCTCGGCGCGGAAAGTATTCTTCTGACCCAGAACCGCAGGCAAACCAGTGGCTACTTTCCAAACATCGGGCGCAAGCACGCGCACAGTCGAAGGATTCTTCAGAAAACCGTCGAGATACATCAACAGGTTTGCGTTGTTCCAGAATCCGTGACTCGAGTTCAACTCACTCGTGCGCACCGACAGTTCGTTTGCGTAAACACGATAAGTCGCGTGCCATTCGCGAGCGCCATTCGTGACCACACGCCACGTGTCCTTGTTTGTCTTCTCCCATTTCAGCGGCTGGCCGGATGCGTCCGCGGCGGCGAAGTCCTGCACGTGACGCGCGAATTCACGCACCATGTACGAGCCGGGCGTCCAAACGGGCATCACGAGCCGCTCTTCCTGCGGGCCGTTTGTGGTTCGTTTGATGGCGATGTCGATTTCGAAGAGGTGCGTGTGTGGCCGCGGCATAGCCACGGTGAACGATATGTCGACCGGCGTCGTCTGTGCGGCCGCGAGCAACGGAAGAACGAGTGCGAAGGCGGCGGCGCACACTACTCGGCGTCTGTGCATTCAGTAAACATCTTTCAAGAAGTTAATGACAAGTGCGATCAAATGTTACTACGAAGCGGTGCGATCCGGGCAAGGTTGCTGTTACTATCTCCCCCGCTCTACTGAAACAAGATCAGGAACACGACAAAGATGTTTAGACGACTGATTGCGACCTCGGCAACGTGGTTTGCCCTTCCGATTCGGCTGGCACTGGCGGCAGTGATGATTGCGCACGGCGCTCAAAAAGTGCTGGGCAGCTTCGGCGGGTCGGGTTTCAAGACTTTCATAGCGGGCAACACGCCGTTTGGATTCATGCGACCCACCTGGCTCTGGCTCGCAGCCGCTGCGCTTTCCGAGCTGGTTGGTGGTCTGCTCGTTGGGCTCGGTTTTTTGACACGTGTGGGAGCGTTCTTCATTGCATGCACGATGCTGACGGCAGTGGTGGGAGTGCACTTGCCGGGCGGCTTCTTTGCTGCAAACCGCGGGTACGAATATCCACTGGCGCTGCTCGCGATGGCTGTGGGCTTGTTGATCTCAGGCGGCGGACAGGCGTCGGTCGACAAAGCGTTAAGCGGAGGAAGAAGATAAGTCAGAACTTTGTACTTGGTGCTTTGTGCTTGGTTAAGTAACAAAGAACAAAGTACTAAGCACTAAGAACCAAAAACAATGCGGCGCTCGCCCCTCATCGTTATCTTTACGACCGTCTTCATCGATCTCGTTGGTTTCGGAATCGTCATTCCCGTGCTGCCCTTCTACGCTGAAGGCACGGCGTTCAACGCGACTCCTCGCACGGTCGGATTGCTGTTCGCCTCCTACTCGATCATGCAACTGATCTTCTCACCGATTCTCGGTGGCCTCTCAGACAAGTATGGACGCCGACCGGTGCTGCTACTCTCGATCATCGGCACCGGAATTGGTTTTCTTGTCCTTGGACTTGCGACAACAGTCTTGATGCTCTTCGTCGGTCGCATTCTCGACGGCATCACAGGCGGAAACATTTCGACTGCTCAAGCCTACATCGCCGACGTCACCACGGAAGAGAATCGTGCGAAAGGCATGGGATTAATCGGCGCTGCATTTGGTCTCGGATTCATCTTTGGACCAGCGATCGGTGGGATCTTGAGCCATTGGGGCATTCACGTGCCGTTCTTTTTTGCAGCGGCGCTCTGCTTCGCGAACGCGATCCTTCTCTTTTTCACTCTTCCTGAAACCGTCACTGCGGATCATCCAGCGAAACACTCCGCTGCACGTGGTCGCAGCCTGGGGAATGTCGTCGCTTCTTTGAAACAACCGAAACTTGCATTTGTCTTAGTCATTTACTTCCTGTTCATCGTCGCGTTCTCGATCATGACGACGTCGTTTTCGCTCTACACGATGTTTCGTTTCGGTTACGACGCACAACACACCGGTTATCTCTTCGCGTATGTCGGACTGATCGCAGTGATCATTCAGGGGGGATTGATCGGGCGTTTGGTGAAGCGTTTCGGTGAGATTCCACTCGTGATCTTTGGCGCGCTCTGTTTCGCGATCAGTTTGTTTGCTGTGCCGTTTGTTGGACCAGCGGCGGGTGGACTGGGAGCGCTATTGATCGGCGGCGGAGTCTTTTCGATGGGTAACTCACTTGCGACACCGGCGCTCACGAGTCTCGCTTCGAAAAGTGCTGGACCGGCGCAACAGGGAGTCGTTTTAGGCGTGACGCAATCGACAGCGAGCCTGGCGCGTGCGGTTGGACCAACCTTGGCCGCATTGCTGATCAGTAGCTCCATCGCGCATCTCGGCGCTGACGGTGTTCCACACTACATGAGCGACCAGTCGTTGTTCGTTACGTTCTGGACGGGATCGGCGATCATGCTGGTGGCGTCGCTGCTGGCCTTCTACTTCGGCCATGTTTCAGCCACGGATTTACACGGATAGTTATTTTGCGAATTGTCCGATTGGCCCCTCGGGGTTGATGATGTCTTTCAGGTCGGAATAAGGCACGAGTACGAATTGTGGCCCGGCTGCGTACGGGCC
>DATEIS010000124.1:0-3994 GCA_035278765.1 Pyrinomonadaceae bacterium
TGGTTGGGTTCGCATCGCGATGCCCGACGGCTTGATCGTACGCGATGCAAAGCTCGACGGCCGGCCAGTCAACCTCGTGATGAACACGACTGACAAGGGTCCGGGACGCGCCGATCTGCTGCTTTCAAAAACCGGGCGCTCAGTGTTGACGATGCAAATCGTCGCTCCGGTTACCACCGTCGCAGGCACTGACATTCTGCATCTTCCTGTCAGTAATTCAGCCGTCTCACACGCCACAGTCGAGCTTGTTCGACAAGGTGTCGATGTACGCATCACTGGCGGGTTACTGCTCGAACATAAAGAACATGCAACCGGAAGTCGTTGGGTTGCGAACGGACGCGGTAATGAGCCACTCACTTTCGCATGGCGACGAAAAGTGGATGACGTGCGCGCGAATCAGCCGCTACGTCTGCGCGGGTCGATCACGCAACTGGTGGGCTTGGGTGAAGACGCGACACAGGTAAACGCTGAAGTTCAGGTTGAAGTCGTACAGGGACTTGCCAACGAAGTGCGTGTTCAACTTCCGGAACAGTTGACTGTGAACCAGGTGTCAGGCGCGATGGTTGCCGACTGGGACGTTGCGAACCGCGAGCTCAAAGTGTTGTTCATCGAGCCGGTGCAAAAGACAGCGCGCTTTACGTTGAGCGGCGAACTCCGCTTACCGCGCGCTGGAAAGTTTGAAGTGCCGTTGCTTCGCCTTCCGAGTGCGGAACGCGAAACGGGCGGCGTCGGTGTTGAAGTGCTCGGCGCGGGCGAAATCAAAGAGCGCCAGCCAAACGGACTCGAAGACGCTGAAGCCAGCGAGTTGGGTCAAATCGTCTCCAGCCGCCAGTCGCCTTCGTTGATCGCGTTCCGATTTGAACCTGCCGACGGTAAAACTCCGCGGACGTTGTCGCTCGACGTTGCTCGTTACACGCCGCAGGCAGTGCTGACCGCAAACATCGAAGAAGCGGAGTACAACACACTCATTGCGGCTGATGGAAAAATTCTGGTCCAGTCGCGCTTCGCCGTTCGGAATAATCAACGCAACTTCCTGAAACTCACCTTGCCTTCGACCGCAACACTGTGGAGCGCATCTGTCGCCGGTCGTCCGATACGACCCGGGAAAGCGCCCGATGGCTCGTTCTTACTTCCACTTGAAAAAACTCGCTCGGGTGAAGAATCGCCTGCGTTCATCGTCGAAGTTTCATATATCGATCGCGCGGCATCGTGGACCGACCGCGGACGAACGCGAGTTTCACTCGTTGCAGTTGATCTACCAATCTCGAAGTCGCACCTGCTGCTTCATCATCCGCCGTTGTTTAAGGTGACACCCGCGCTCGGATTGTCTGGAAATTTTCGAGTTGCGACCTATACCGGACCCACATCCGCTGCCTTCAGTTCAGGGAACACAACATCCGTCACAGAACAGCAACGCGCGGAAGGTGAGATTCCAGCCGAACAGGCCGAAGCCAAACAACTCGTTGCCAAACTTCGCGGTGACAAAAAAGGCGGCGGGCCTGCTCGCAATCGTCCGCTGCGCGTGATGTTCCCACACTTCGGTCCGTCGATCTTCCTCGTATCGGAGTTGACTGCGGAGAACCAAACACCGGCCGTTGAATTTGATTTCCAACGTGAGAGAAAGAAAGGTGCGCAATGAGAGTACTGATACTTATTTTATTAATGACTGTCGCGGTTGCAGGCCAACAGCGAAATACTGTGGTCTATACACCATTACCGGCTCCAGGCTCTCCGAGCACCGTAACGCTGTCGCTCGCCGAGTACAACCGTCTGGTTGAACTCTCAACGCGTAAACCCAAGACACCCGATGACATTCCGCTTCCATATGTCTTGTCACACGCTGTCTTCAAACTTCGCGTCGAGAATCAGACCCTCGTGGGCACGGTAGACATCGATGGGTC
Organism: Pyrinomonadaceae bacterium; assembly: GCA_035278765.1. GTDB lineage: Bacteria > Acidobacteriota > Blastocatellia > Pyrinomonadales > Pyrinomonadaceae > PSRF01. The sequence continues at coordinate 1,902 of DATEIS010000124.1, forward strand.
GTTGCTTCAAAAGGGTGCGGTGAAGACTCCTCTCACGACTGCTTTAACAATTCTCGAAGCAAAGCAGTTGAACAGCCCACTGCCGTTGATGCAGGAAGGAGCACACCATTCGGCAATCCTCAATGGTCCAGGTCCGTTTGCAGTCTCGCTCGGCGTTGCTGCACCGCTCGGAATCGAAGCAGGCCGGGCGTCGTTTATGTTGCCGGTGCCACTCGCCAGCAGCTCGACATTGAGTTTGGAACTACCCGGCAATCACGCCAACGTTCGTATCGAACCGGGCTTGGTAACGAGTCGCCAAACTTCCAACGGCAACACTGTGATCGAGGCCGCACTCGAACCCGGCAAACCCGCGCGCATCTGGTGGACCACGCGCGAGATTGCCGCGCCGGTTGCGCAACGTGAGATCCGTTTTCTATCCGACATCAAGCAGGTCGTCTCGGTTGGCGATTCGCAACTGCGACTCACCGCGCTTTGTGATGTCAACGTGATCCAGGGTGAAGCAGCCGAGTTCAAGATGAATTTGCCGGCCGGCTTTGAACTGACAACGGCTTCAGGTAACTCACTCGAATCGAGTGACGTGTCCGGCAATACGCTGACGTTGCGAGTTCACGATCCGGCACGTCGCAACCATCAGTTCCTCATCGCAATCGAACGTAGCAATCGCGAAACAAAAGTCGAATCACCTTTGCTTGCTTTTGAGGGAGCGCAACGTGAAACCGGTGAGTTGCTGGTTGAAGGCGTGGGTGCGATGGAACTGGAGGCGAAGGAATCAGGCGGGCTGCGTCGCATGGACGTGCGTGAAGCCGGCGCGATAACGCGTTCTCTTTCACACTTCCCGTTGCAGGCCGCGTTTCGCTACAACCGTCGCGGCAACGATGATCCGAAATTGCAGCTCGAGTGGCGGCAGTTTCTCGATGCGGATGTTCTTTCGGCAGTCGCCGAGCGCGCAACAGTCACGACGCTCACCACTGTTGAAGGTCGATCGCTGACTGAGATCTCTTTGCGTGTGCGAAATCACGCGAAGGCGTTCATGAAAGTGGAATTGCCTGCGGGCGCACAACTGCTCTCCGCGGAAGTTGAAGGCCAAAGAGTAAAACCCGTAGAGGGAGCTGATGGAACTCGCGTACCGTTGCTGCGTGCGGGGCTTGATTCGTCGCGGGCTTATACCGTGTCGTTTGTTTATATCAGTACGGGAGCACGGTTCGCCAAGAGCGGCGCTTACGACATGGGGCTCGCCAAACTCGACATTCCCGTCAACATCCTGACGTGGGAAATCTCGCTGCCTGATCGACTCCTGGTAAAGCAATTTGGCGGTAACGCATTCTCGGCAGATCAGGTTCCCGATTCGGTCGCAAACAATTTGTTGGTCGATGGCGCCGACACAAGCGATATGTCTTCTAACTTTCCGGTTCCAAGTGATTTCAGGACGCTTCAGCCGGGGCAGGTTGGTGGCGTCGTCGTTGATCCGGCCGGTGCGGTGATACCCGGCGCTGATGTGACAGTGCGCAACACGCAGACCGGAGCCACTTTCAGAACAAAAGCTGACGACAGCGGCCGCTGGGCAGTTGCGGGTGTGCAACCGGGTCCGGTGAGCGTGTTCATAACTTCTCCGAATTTCAAGGCCTCGCAAACGGAGTTGCAGCTACAAGCGTCACAGCCGGCACAGATGGCTACCACGCTCGAGGTGGGTCAGGCTCAAGAGACAGTTACGGTCACCGCTTCGGCCGATCTCCTCAACGGCTCCCGGATCACAGAGCTACCGGTTCAGTCGCGGACACCTTTGAACTTGTATTCGATTTCGCCGAACGTAACGAACCTGCAACGTCGCGTCGCGGGAATTCTTCCGGTGGCAATCGAAGTCCCGAAGAGTGGCAAGGCTTATCGCTTCGTGCGTCCGCTGGTCATTGAGGAGGAAACGCGAGTTACATTCCAATACAAATCACGCTAACGAACTCGGAACGTACTGTAGGGGCGGCCCTCCGTGGCCGCCCGTGGCTTTGATCATGTTCGCCAAAGCCGAGGCCATCAATACCTGAATCCGATCACAAACCACGGGCGGCCACGGAGGGCCGCCCCTACAGTACGTTCCGAAT
>DATEIS010000125.1:0-5114 GCA_035278765.1 Pyrinomonadaceae bacterium
ACTGTAACGGGCAAATACTCCTAACCCCATCTGAAGTCCGCGTATCTGTTGGACACAGTCAGTACCACCTGCGATAGCGGGTGGGTGCGTAGCAGTGGGCGTCTCCGGAATCATTTCGTATCTTGAGCAATGCTGAGGACATTCGTGCATTGTGGTGAGCCTTGGAGCTGTACGCACTCAGACCGGAGGTTTTATGTCAGATATATTTATCAGCTATGCAAGTCCGGACCGTGCACGGGCCGAACGGCTCAAGGCGTGGTTTGAGGAGGCGGGATGGTCTGTCTGGATCGATAGAGAGATCGATCTTGGCGAAGGATGGGAACAGCAGATCCAAAACGAATTGGATCGTGCTGCCCTCGTGGTCGTGCTGTGGGGACCAGCGGCGCGCCGATCGGAGTGGGTACAGCGAGAGGCTAGTGTCGCGCAGCAGTCTGGTCGTCTATTGCAGGTGCATGCGACCGGGCTACCTCTGCTGCCACCGTTCGACGTCCTACAAGCTGTGCGTATGCAATCCTGGTCAGGTGAAGCGGGCCACTCGGAGCGAGTGAAGCTTCTGCGAGCTGTGGCAGATCGACTTGGTAAGCCTCTTCCACCGCACCTGAACGTCACCACTCCCGACGAAGCTCTCACCGCGTATCACGAAGAGATCTCCGAGGCTCTCGAACTGGCCTTTTACTATTGCGCGCGACAAGTTGAGCGGGTTCGTCTTCAACGCGAAAGGGGATACGGCCTGGCTTCCGATTTCGAAGAGATCGGAAGTAGTTTCACGGCGATGCTTGCCCTGCTGCGAACTGACGAGGGGACGACGGATGACAGAGAAGGTATTCTCCATCGATTGATGGAAGACTTCTTAAATCAACTCTTATTACTAGCGCCAGATCCAAACGCACTCACGTAGCTCGCGCACGACGCGTAAGCTGCGACTCAAAGGCCCAGGATGGCACTTGCAGCCTCTACATCAGACGGTTTCAACAACCCATTCCAAACGGCGTCAGCTTTACCATCGCTGGAAATTACAAGAGTAGTCGGAGTGATGCTGAACTTGTATCTCTGCCTTACTTCCTCAGGGATGAGCGCCACACTAAAAGTCTTCGAGTCGGTTGGACAACCCATAGAGTTCAAGTACGCGGATAACTTTGATCTGTCCTCAGAGTTCATAGCTACTGCTACCACTTGAAACCCTTTAACCGGAGCCATATCAATGATTCGTTTCCAATAGTTGAACTGCTCGCGGCAGTATGGACAATCGGGTGAGAGAAATAGCAACACTCGTCTTGGCGCGTCAACCGCGAAATCGATCGCGATGTTCTCACCGTGAAGACCCAAGGCAGAAAATGATTCTAATTTGTCGCCTGCCTTGAGCCGGTCCGGTTCGAACTTCTTCAACAGATTCCGCAGTTGCAAGTTTTGTCTAAGCAGAAAACCGTTTGATACAGCAAGAATGATGACCATGGCCCATAGCGCCAGACCATAGTATTTAGTTTGAGTATTGCCAGTTCTCATAACTTCGTCGCCCGTTTATTGGTTATGGCGTCTTTGGTCTTTGCCACAGTGAGAATTCCTTTCGCAGCGCCAAAACCCGCCACAATCCTCAACTCGTGCCGTTGAATCTTCTCGACAAAATTCAACGCTCCAAGTTCATCCCATTGAGCTAAGGCTTCAAAGCTCGGCATGGTGTTCCACACAACTGACATTAAGGCTCGTCTGGTTGACTCAGGCTGCGGTCTCTCATTCTGCGGAGCAAATTGAAGAGCATTGAGCGCCTTTATCGACTGCTCTGCGACATCAGGAACCATTGCCCGATCGACCCGCGCGAATACTCTAAGACTTGTTAGAAGTGCGATTGCCTTTTCGGGCGAGCTATCTGAACTTCTGATTAGTTTCAAGCTCTCGACCAGCGATTCCTTAGCTTTCCAGAGATCTTTCAGGTTAACGAACAGCAACGCCAGTCTTTGCAAGGCTTCTGCGCGTGCCAAAGGCATCTCGATTTTTGATGTTGCCGCATGGCCCAACTTAGCATCCTTATTTTCAACCGCGCGTTTAACCAACTCACTTAGAAATTGTTGCTGCCAGGTTTTACTTTTATCGTCCGAGGATGCTGACATTGCGAGGTCGAACGAGAGTTGCAGTTTTCCTTTGGTAAGTGCGAGTTGAGCAGCCTGTATGAGTAGATCATATTTGAGAGACGGACTCGTCGCTGAATTAGCCTCTGTGATCATCTGGCTCAACGTGTCTTCACTCTGTCTGATTCGCTCTGCGATAGCTGAGCGTTCGACCGTTTCATTCGGCAAACGCGCTCTCACAGTTGCCAACTGGGCGGCCGCCTGTGGGTATATTCCAGGGACAAGTTTTTGTGTTAGCGGAACCGTCACTCGCAGCAGGTTGAACGCATCCGTCAATTGTCCTGAGTCGGACCATTGGTAGCTTTCAGCTGTGGCTACAACTGTGACCGAGAGAAAGCGTCGCTTTATGTCGTCGCGATCGTTCTGCCATACGTAGGGTTCGAGCAGCCAAAACAACATTTCAACGGACAAAGTTCCCGGTCGTCGTTCTTGCACAGACAAGATGTCTGAAAGGACCTGCGGCACGAGTGAGGGCTGTTGTCTTTGTAGTTCACTCAGAAAGTAGCTGATCGTCATTTTGGGAGGTTCGCCACCGCTGAGTGCTCGAGTAAACGTTTGAACTGCGAGTGCCGCTTGACCCTTCGTCCGTAACATCGAATACGCAACGTCATATGGGTTTCCCGGTGTGACCTTCTCAGTAGTATCCGGACCGGCTCTATATCGCGCAGCCAAATCAGGCGCATGCACTTCAAGCAACGCGAGTAGGTCTTCGCGAAATGAATCGCCGTACAGCGGCACCAAGTCGGAGCGGTGTTCATCCCAGTCCTGCAAACCGCTCAGCGTGAGTTCGCGGGCTTTATCGCGCGAGTGCTCCGATAACTCGGACCAATGGAACGTAGCAAGCCGAAGCTGTAAGAATACTCTTACGGTGGCATCGTCAACTTTTTTGATTTGAGCCGGAAGATCTTCAATGAATTCAGTTGCTCTTTGCCTCGCGAATGAGTTCTCGTCTTGAATAGTTTGAGTGAGACAGACTTGTCCCGTCATTAGAAGCAGCAACAACGCGCACCAATAACGAACCGTGACGTTCAAACTCTTTCTATAAACGCTCGTCACTGAATTTCCATCTCCTCCGCAACGTCACACTTCTTTTCGTATTCTCGACCTCCCGATATCCATTTGCAGCCCTTGAAATCCTCGGCCGAGCATTCAGTGCCAGCGCAACTCACTGAGCCTGTCCGACATTGCGCAGTGCAGGTAGCTGCGTAGGCTGTTACTGGCTTAAACAGGACAGCCAGACTCGCTACAAATAGGGCCAGGGATATCACGCATGTAGAAACGATCGCGGCTTTCTTCATTGCAACTCCATTTCCTTGTTGCAATCCAGCGCTATAATCAAACCACCGTTCTGGTCCCACGACCGGCATCCCTCATTGTCTTTCCCGGTACATTTGTGGCCATAGCATGTGACGCTGCCACCACCTCGGCAATTCGCAGTACAGGACTCGGCAAACACGGGCCTGATCAAGACCGAAACTGTGCAAAGCAACATTGCAATAGACAAAGTGAGACCAGCGACAACGCTCATCCTCCGCATCGAGAGTTCCTCCTTCTTTGAATTCACGTAGGTAAAGACACACTACGGCGTCGGTTTTTAAAGGGAGCCAAAAACTGATGAAACGCGAGGAAGCGTTATTAGCTTGTGAGAGCCGAGCGGTTGGTCATGCGTTATACCCTTAGTCTTGCGGTCTGGCAATCAGTAAAAACCTGACCCCTGGTGTTCTCATGCAAGGCCGGCAGTCGCAACAAAATGGCCGTTGCCGCAAATAATTACGGCAACGGCCTTTATAGCTTCCAGAGTGATTAGCCTGACTACTACGCCTTCCGTCGACGACGAATAGCTGCTCCCACAGCAGCGATACCCGTGCCGAGTAAGACCATCGTAGCCGGTTCAGGATTTTGTGTGACCGAAGGACTGACTGGCCTCACGATACCGAGTTGGGGACCTCGATGAATCGCCGCCGCGCCGAACCCTAAATGCCTTCCGTTGTTGGGGTGAATTCCCGCGAAGAGATAACCCTCTTCCTCCGCGCGGCTGACATCAAGAAGGTGAAGGGAACGATGCTCCATACCGTTGAGGTTCATAAACTTATTGCTGTGAACCGCGTCCGCAAGAGCTGTTGAAGCGGCGAAAACGACGAGGAAAACAACTCCTAATGCTACAGGTACTGCTCGTCTTCTTTGCATAGTTACCCTCGATTTGAGAGATAGATTGCCGCACGTGTCAGGGAAAGTGGCAGCTTTGTATCATGGGTGTCAGAATTCCGCAAGCACTATCGACAGAATTTCCGCCGTCCGAACTGGTTTTGTGATTCATGCTGGGGCATAAGTTCTCGCGCGTGTTTCACCATGGAACACACTTTTACGGTTGCGGTGGCTAACGTCCTTATTTTCCGCGAAGGCACAGTGGTTGCTGAATGAGGTGTGCGCACTTCCGGCAACTGCCCTACATCACGTTACAACGGCAGCGCCCTACTCGAACGGGTGGCCACGGAGGGCCACCCCTACAGCTAATGTGTACAGACGCTGGCCACCCGTGGTGAACCAACGAATCGGGAAAATATGAAACACCTTTTCAACTGTATGATCCTCGGCCTGCTCGTTTGCCCGCTGGCGTTTATACCTACCTACGCGCAGACACAAACGCCGTCGAAAAAAATCCGGAAACAGCAAATCTATTCGTGCCCGATGCACCCGGAGGTCACCTCGAAGTCAAAAGGCAAGTGTCCAAAATGCAAGATGGATCTGCGGAGGGTGGATCAGAAAGAAGCGACTGCTGACGCGTCGAATGAGGCAGGCACCCCAACTGCACCTGCCGAGATCGTGAGGGCGTCCGATCAATTATCGAAAATGCACATCCCTGATCTCGAGCTACTGGATCAGAACGGACGGAAGATTCATTTCTACACCGACCTCGTCAAAGGCCACACAGTCGTTATCAATTTTATCTTTACTACTTGCACGACGATCTGTCCGCCGCTCGGCGCCACC
>DATEIS010000126.1:0-13731 GCA_035278765.1 Pyrinomonadaceae bacterium
GAAGCCCTCACGCACGGTGGTGTCGCAAATAATCTCCGCGTGGATGTGAAGTGGATCGAGTCGGAAGAGTTGATGGACGACGACTACGAAGATCGTTTGCGCGACTTCGACGCGATCCTGGTTCCCGGAGGCTTCGGCAAACGCGGCGTGGCGGGAATGATTCGCGCGATCTCTTACGCGCGCAAGTCACGCACGCCATACTTCGGCATCTGTCTCGGAATGCAAACCGCTTGTATCGAGTACGCGCGCAACGTTAGTGAATTGAAAGAAGCTGACTCGACTGAGTTCGACCTCGAGACGCCTCATCCGGTTATTTTTAAGCTAAGAGATCTGGTTGGTGTCGAAGAGTTAGGCGGTACAATGCGACTCGGCGCGTGGCCCTGCCGGCTCGCATCCGGCTCGTTGGTTCAGGACGTTTATGGTGGCGCGGATGAGATCAGCGAGCGGCATCGTCATCGTTATGAATTCAATCCGGAGTTTCGGCAACGGCTCGAGAAGGAAGGATTGGTGTTCAGCGGCGTCTCGCCTGATGGTAAGTTCGTCGAGATGATCGAGCTCTCGCGCGACGTTCATCCGTGGTTTGTCGGCTGTCAGTTTCACCCGGAATACAAGTCGCAACCACTGAATGCTCATCCGTTATTTGCGTCATTTGTTCGTGCGGCATACGAAAATCGGTTGCACTCTGAGACCTCAATGGAGAAGAATGGAGAAGTCGATTTGGTGGTGCACGAAAGATTGACGGCCACCAGCGGTGATTAGACCTGTTGTACTTTGAGCTTAGGACTTTGTACTTGGTTCAGAGCACAAAGGACAAAGTACAAAGTACAAAGATCATAACTGCCCAGAAGTACCTCACTTCATGTAATGACAGATGTGTCTACCACATTACCGGCAACGGATCCTCTCGTAGGCCGTACGCTCGACGAGAAGTATTACCTCGAGGAGCGTCTCGGTTCGGGCGGCATGGGGAAGGTATATCGCGCCCGTCATCTATCGATGGACCGTCCCGTCGCGATCAAGTTTCTGCATACACGTTTCTCTGAAGACGAAGCAGCGCGAGTTCGACTACTCACAGAAGCGCGTGCGGCGGTGACGTTGCGCCATGCGAATGCTGTTTCGGTGACTGACTTCGGACAAACTGTCGAAGGTTGGGTTTACATCGTGATGGAGTTGCTCGAAGGGCGCACGCTACGTGAGATTGTCAGCAGGGAAGCGCCACTTGAAACAGCCCGCGCGACGTCGATCATGTTGCAGGCATCTGATGCTGTAGCAGCAGCACACCAGGCCGGTATCATCCATCGCGATCTCAAGCCGTCGAATATTCTTGTCACGCAAAGCGCCGATCAGCCTGCGGTCGTTAAAGTGTTCGACTTTGGAATCGCGAAGTTTTTCGCCGCCAACAACGACGACGAGAGCGAGTTGGCCCAATCAAACACCGTTATCGGCACACCGCGTTACATGTCACCCGAGCAGCACAATGGCAGCGAGCTGACTCCTGCGACAGACGTCTACAGTTTAGGTGTGATTCTCTATGAGATGTTGACCGGCATGGTTCCTTTTTCCGGTTCGACTCCCGCAGAGATTGCGCAGAAGCACGTCAACAACCCACCGCACTCACCGCGCGAGGTTGTCGCGGCGATCCCTGAAGACGTCGAACGGATCGTTTTGCATGCCCTCGAAAAACAGCCTGCCGATCGACCGCCGAATGCCGCTGAGTTTCGACGCGAGTTACTCGAAACTGCGAACCGTCTCGGGCTCGAACATCATGCGATCAAGAGTGCGCCTGATATCGAAGACTTGCGTGATTCAGGCGTCGAATCTCCCTCAGGACGGCTCGTGGTTGACATCTCGCGTCTCCGCGAAAAACGCGCGCTCAGTTCGGGCTCCAACGAAATCAAAGTTTTAGGCAGAAATTCTGCCGAAAAGACAGCGACGGAAGCTTCCCCAAATCACGAATCACCCCGCCCCAGTTCATTTCTGGACAAGGTCAAGCGTATACTCGGGCTGCATTAAAAGTGCGTTTTGTGCCTTTTTGTGGCAACTTTCCTATGGCCAAGTCCTTTTCCGTTGGTAAAGCTACGTTTGGTGACGGCCGGCTGACGATCATTGCCGGTCCCTGCGTTGTCGAATCTGCCGAACATGCGTTGATGATGGCGCGCGAATGTCGCGACCGCGCGCAGGCAGCGGGTCTCGACTACGTATTCAAGTCCTCTTTCGACAAAGCAAACAGATCGTCGATAAAGAGCTTCCGCGGTTTGGGTATGGAAGCCGGTCTTGAAGTGTTGCAACGAGTCAGAGAAGAAATGGATGTCCCGGTGTTGACGGATGTTCACGACGTTTCTCAAGTCGAACAAGTCGCGGCAGTTGTCGACGTATTGCAAATACCGGCATTTCTCTCCCGGCAAACAGATCTGATCGTTGCGGCCGCGAAATCAGGGAAAGCAGTCAACGTCAAGAAAGGCCAGTTTCTGGCGCCGCAGGATGCGCGCAATATCGTCGATAAAGCTCACGAAGCTGGTTGTGAAAAGTTCATGCTGACTGAGCGAGGCGCAAGCTTTGGTTACAACAATCTCGTCGTCGATATGCGATCGTTTCCGATCATGCGCGAGTTTGGCGTGCCCGTAGTTTTCGACGTCACGCATTCACTTCAGTTGCCGGGCGGTCTTGGCCATGCAACGGGCGGACAATCCGAATACATCGAACCGCTGGCTCGTGCAGGAGTTGCGTGCGGCGTCGATGCGGTGTTTATGGAAGTGCATGATTGTCCCGAGAAGGCGCTGTCAGACGGACCAAATGCATTGCCGTTGGATCGCTTCGCGCCGTTGCTGTTGATGTTGCGCGACATTCATGAGCTAGTTCGAGGTTAGTTGTAGGGGCCGGCACTCCGTGGCCGCCCCTTCGCCGACAGCGTTATTCTTAGAAATCCTAATGCAACGCAAGGGGCGGCCACAGAGTGCCGCCCCTACAATTGATTCCGCAAACTATGAGAATACTTCTTCTACTCACGTTCCTGCTGTGCCTTGTGGCTCCTGTTCGGGCACAGACGCCGGCGTCTCCGATTTGGCAGGTAACATCATTTGACATCAACGCCAACATTCAGCAAGACGCACGTTTGCTCAATGCGGTGACGACAATCAACGCGACTAACGTCGGTGGTCCAGGTCGAACTCTAACCGTTCGTCTCAATTCAAAAGCGAGTGTGAAATCGGTAACGGTCGCTGGCAGTCCGGCGAACTTCAGACCCGGTCAGGAACCACGCGGAGATCTGCAACGCATCGAGATCTCATTGCCGTCGCCTGTAACTTCTAACTCGGCTGTCTCGGCTACGTTGACGTATACACTTGCCGTCGAGAGCAACACAGGTCTCACCGCGATCAGTCCGATCGCGACGCAATTTCTGCCACTCGCGTTTTGGTATCCGATGCCGAACAGTGCTTACTCGGTGCGTGGTGCAGACTCCGCGCCATTCAAGTTGACGGTCAACATTCCAAACGCGGTCTCTTCCGGAGTTGAAAAAGCTGGACCAGCAGGATCGGTTTTGTTTGAACAGCCGTTGCACGGACAGCCGTTCTTTGTGCAAGGCGACTGGGACAAACTCGATGGCGCCGCCGACGGCAAAGGCATCACCGTCTTGCTTGAAAAGGGTGCGGGCGCAGAGGAACGTAAAAGAGCCGAAGCCCTCATCGCGTTTGCCGGGATGGCCCGATCTTTTTACGCGACCTCACTCGGTCCGGCGCCCGATGTTCCGGTGCGACTCGTCGCAGTTCGCAGAGGCGCAGGTTTCGGTGATGCCGGTACGGTACTTTTCGACGCAGACACTTTACGTTTAGCGAAGATCGACGCAGCGACGGCACTCACTGTCGCGGAATCCGTCGCTCGGTTATGGATCGGAGGACAAACAGCAGTTCAGGGTGAAGGCGGCGGCGTTTTGCGTGACGCCCTCGTGCGTTATCTCGCAACTCAGTTTCTCGAAAAACACTTTGGAGCAGACGCTGTTAAGTCAGAGTTGTACCGGCAGCGTTTGGGTTATGTATCCGTCGCTCAGCGTGATGCTCCGCTTGTTCGTGCAAGTCAGTTCGACGGTACTTATTTCAACTCTGTGCCGAATCGCGGGGCGATGTTTTGGCGCATCGTCGAACGGCGTTTGGGCCGCGACGCCTTGATGACTTTGATTCGCACAGCTTTACAGACAGGCAAGAATGATCCCAACGGTATCAATCTGCCTGGCGTGCGTGTAGCACTCGTTGCACGCGGCGGCGAGAGTCTCAAGGCGGTGTTGGACCAGCAACTCGATCAGGTAATCGATACAGATCTGATGGTTGGCCTACCACAACAACGTGGCGCCGAGTGGGTTTCAGCACTACGTAACCTCGGCTCGATTGATGTGACGGTCCCCGTAGTTGCTACCACCGAAACGGGCCAGGAGGTACGGGCCGAAGTAACTGTGCCGGCGAAGAATTTTGGTGAAGCAGTTTTCAAGACGCCGGCAAAAGTAGTGCGAGTTGAAGTTGACCCGGACAAACTTTATCCACAACTTGACTACGGCAACGACATGATGCCGCGTGGTAAAGAACTTTCGCAGGCGCTGAATGAAGCTTATTTGCAGTTAGGGGCTCAGGACTTTGCAAAAGCTGAGGCGACCGCGCGCGCGATGCTCTCCGGGGCGCCTAAATTTCAGGACGCACAAATTATTCTTGCACGCGCGCTGCTGGGCCAGAACAGGAATGAAGAGGCTGAGAAGCTTTTCCGCGCGGCGCTTGAAGAGCCGCTTCCGTTCACGGCCACCCTGGCATGGGCCAACATCGGACTTGGTGAGATCGCGATGAAGCGTAATCAACCCGCCGAAGCGGTGAAGCGATTCACTGATGCAGTGATTGCGAGTCGTGATTATCCTTCGTCGCTGGCGGCGCGTTTGGCGCGAATCCGCGCTGAAGCAGCAGCGAACAGTGCCCCACCAGTTGATGAGACTGCGAGAACCTTTATTACCCAGCTTGCGCAGGCAGTTATCAGTAACAGGAAAGCAGATCTGGAAGCTCGCATCGTTTCGGGTGAGCTCGTGAAGTTCATCAATGCGAGCATTGGCACTGAGCAGTGGGACACGAAGGTTGTGCGTACAGAGCAGATCAATCCGAATCTGATCGCCGCCGACGTGCAAATCAACGCGAAGAAACTCGGCACGGTTGGTTCGGGCACGGCTGTCTTGATGCTTGCGCGAACACCTGCGGGCTGGAGACTTTCCGGAATCGAACTCTTTGAAGTGCGATGATCTCCGAAGTTCAAAAACGTGCCGCGCGTATCAAGTTGCTCCTGATGGATTGTGATGGAGTGTTGACCGATGGGCGCGTCTGGTTATTTGAAAACGGCGAGGAGCAGAAAGGTTTTCACACGCGCGACGGGCTTGGAATCGATCTCCTACATCGTGCGGGGTTGAGGTCGGGAATCATTTCAGGGCGCACTTCCAGCGCAGTGCAGAAACGCGCTCAGGGATTGGACATGTCGTTCGTCATACAAGGATGTGAAGACAAGCAAAAGGTTTTTGGGGAAATCCTGGCCCGGGCCGGCGTGGAAAATCTCGAGGTAGCCTACATCGGCGACGATCTCAACGACATTCCCCTCATTTTGCAATCCGGTCTTGGCGTGGCAGTCGCAGATGCAGCACTCGAGACGCGAGAACACGCGCATTACGTAACGAATGCAGCCGGCGGTTTCGGCGCCGTTCGTGAAGTCATCGAATTGATATTGAAATCACAGAACCGCTGGGACGATCTGATCGCGAGTTATATTCAGCCGCGGATTATCGCGGATTGACACGGATCAGATCCTTAACTATCTTTCTTGCCTCTTGAGCGGGTGTGGCGCAACGGTAGCGCATCAGCTTCCCAAGCTGAGGGTTGCGGGTTCGAATCCCGTCGCCCGCTCCAGATTCCTAAGCGATCTCCCAATTTTATTGCTACAACTGAAGATTTAATGACTCACAAGAAATGCTCCCAATGTGACCTCAACAATTGGCATGGCGCTAAAGTCTGCGAGCGTTGTGGCGTATCACTTGATCACGGGCAGCCTGAAACCGTCACGACTCCGCCGGCACGGCCTGACTTCCCAGTCCTCCTCACTCTTGGCGGCGAGGCTCCGGCACGTTCGAGAACGTGGAAGGTGATCGTGGCAGTCGTTATCACGCTTGCAGTGGGCGGCGGAGCGTGGGCTGTATACAGAAGGAGCGCCGGAGGGAAGGAGCCGACGGGGAAGCGGAAACAGTTAGTCGAGCGGACTGTCGATGAGCGTACCCGCGACGCAGTGCTTTCTTGTCTGGCGCACCCCGGCTTTGTTGGAACAAAAGTCTCCGAACAAGTGCTCGGTCACGTGCACTTGGAGATGGTGCAAGTGTCGGATAAGGAGGTCTACTTCTCTGGGCCTGCACCGGAGAAAGTTGGTGAGACGTTCGAGTCGATGGTCGCGCGGTTCATCATTAACTCAAAAGGGATCGTTATGGCGGAGGACGATGGTGCGGGCCGACTCCGCCTCGGCAAATATTCGCTGCTTCGCTCGGAGGACAAGCATTTTTTCTTCAAGACACCCGTGGACAATATCAAGTTTGATAGTGGGACTGTCCTGAAGTTTCCATTCAAGCAAGCGACTTACACACTTGATATGCGCGAGTTGGAAGACTTCATGCGGAACAAGAGCATTTTCGGCGGGCGGATGAACGCACGAATGGAGCAAACCCGAGCAGGGCAGCCGGTTATTTTTGCGAACCACGGAGCGTTAGTCGCTAACCCACAAGAAACCTCGTTGCGAAGATTCGTGGACGAACTGACTCGCGACATCCAGCCGGGCACTGAAGGTGCACGCGAGGCCCGCGTGCAGCGTGTGCTTGATTTCGTCTCGCGCGAGATCAAATACGATCTGCGCGAGACCACTTACAAATTCGAGTTGTTGAAGAGACCTAACGAGGTCTTGATGTCTGGAGAGTCGGATTGCAGCAACAAGGCCATCCTTCTCGGCTCGTTGCTGGAACAGCTTGGCGAAGACTACCTGTTCGTGTACACGCCTGACCACATCACGGTAGCTGTGAAGCAGGGTGGGTTCCCGGCGCGGAACGGTCTTTTTGTCGCCTGGCAAACAGAGGTCTGGCTCATCGCCGAAGGAACTACACCTGGTTTCCGCATTGGCGTTGACCGCTTGCAGGATGAGGCACGTTTCAAGCGATTCCAACACGTACAGCGGCCCAGGGACCGAGACATAATTTTTGACCTGGCTACCGGCCGGCAGTTGTCATTTCAATAGATCTTTTTAGGCATGAATGCTGCCAACGTGCACAAACGACTTGCGCTCACATTCTCCTTTTTGCGTTCTTGTGGTTTGATTGGAGAGTGGAGGTGGACATTATGAGTGAGGATCTACAACCTAAACCGGTCAAGTCGAGTCCATTAATGCAACGCATTTTGATTTATGCCGGCGTTTTGCTCATCGTGTTTCTGCTGGGTCTAGTGCCGATGTGGCTCAAAGCTCGTACAGCCAACAATCGTCTCGCCGAGACTGAACGGCACTTAATCCTTGCAAGGACGCAGAATGATCTTGCCTCGGCAGTAATTGACGCTCGTCGAGCCGAATACGAGCCGGCCCGCCAGGGAGTGAGTCAGTTTTTCACGAACCTGCAAGCAGAAATTGCCAAGGGAGATTCTTCGAGCTACACACGGGCTCAGGGAGAAAAGTTGCAGCAGTTGTTTGCAGGTCGCGACGAGCTTATTACTTTGCTCGCCCGGAGTGATCCTGCCGCCGCGGATCGCCTCGCCGATCTGTTCGTGGCCTATCGGAAGATCATGAGTGGTTGAGGGTTAACTAACCTTCGTGGTCCTGTTGGTACGCGCTCACTGCCTCCAAAGCGCCCTCGTGCATTCTCTCAGGCCGAACGTAGAGCCAGTGCTTTTCAAACTCCTCATCGGTCATGGTTCCCGTCAAGGTGCGCTCCTTGCTCTTTAACCATTGTTCTACCCACTGACGAAGTTCGAGGTTCCGGTTGAGTGCCATACGCGCCGCGTGCATATTAAGAGGTGTGCTCATAGTCTTGTGCGACTTTCAAAATAGTGTTCCCGTCCGCTCAACGGATCCAGAAACGAAATCGATTTCGCCAGCAGCTTCAGCGGCCTGGAAAAATCATCTGTCTCTGACGGAGTCAACGCGGGATAGAGTTTGTCATTGACGACCGGAATTCCTAAGGCCGCAAGGTGGAGACGAAGTTGGTGTTTCCTGCCGGTGCGGGGAAGCAACTGATATAGACTGAGGCTTCCCAGATTGCTGATGACGCTGATGTGGGTCTCGGAGTTTGCCTCGCCCGGAACTTCTTTCATGCGGAAGAATGGTTCTCCCTGAACCATGCGACTGCGCCGAGTAATGGGGAAGTTCGATTCTTCAAGAGTTGGCGCCAGAGCCTCATATACCTTTCGAACCTGGCGATTCCGAAACAGCGAAGTGTAGTGACCTCTTGTTTTCCGGTTGATGGAAAGCAAAACAACTCCGGCGGTTTCCCGATCGAGACGATGGATAGGCGCCAGGGCCTCCGTCGCGAGTTGTTTTCGCAGTCTCACCAGAAGCGTTTCATGAAGAAATTTCCCCGCGGGAATCACCGGCAAGAAGTGCGGTTTATCTGCAACCAGGATGTGTTCATCCTGATAGAGCACCTGCTCCTTAAAGGGTATGGTTTTTTCATTCTCCAACTCGCGGTAATAGAAAATACAAGCGCCAGCTCGAAAAGCAGTCTCTGCATCAACGCGGCGTCCGGTTTCATCCATCACCTGACCCTTCGCCATCCGTGCCTTCCAGGTCGTGGCGTGCACGTGCGGATATTGTTCTTCGAAAAAGTCGATGACAGTTTTCCATGGACCTGCCGGCAACCATTGGCAGCTTGGACCAACTCCTTCGACGAAGGGAAGCGGGGCGTTCAATTTAACCTCGTTAATTTGTTATGTTCCTTTCGCGGCCCTCTTGGTTTAGAAACTTCGTCCGGCCTTCATAGGTCAGAGACTGTCTTCACCATAAGCGATGCTTGTTGAAGTTTCAACATCCTCTTAGCCAAGTAAGATTCTGCAAGATTCTAGAGCGATTAGTTACGTTCGAGGCTACAAGACCTTGGACCACAAGAAGTTGGAAAGCAACCGTCTGTGAGCGTTACCGCGTGGTCAAAGTTGAGTTTGATCGGTTGCTGAGATAACCGATTGTTAGTGGCCGCCGATTGACCGCCAATACGAAGGGGCTATTCTTCCGTTTCATCCTTCTCATCTTGAGGGTTCGCCTCTTTGCCTTTTGAACGATCACTCATAAAAAGCGGAGGTGAAGGTTCCTTAAAAAGACTTTCAGACACTGGCTCTTTTTTCTCAACTTCATTTTTCAGCTCCTGGCCCAATTCATTACCGGCTTGCCAGTTCTTAGTGTCCTCTGCGGAATTTAGTCCGGCTTCCACTCCTTGTTTGAAATCGGCGGAGTTGGTGTCCACATGTTGTTCTATATCTTCTCTCATTATCGACTCCCTTAGATGAAACGTCGCAAGACTAGCTATCTATGTCGAGAACTCAATTCTTAACACAGACGAGAATAGCCATTCCGTGCGCTAGCACACAGATCGACCGTAAAAACAAATTAGAGTTGTATCTTTTCAGGAGACGGACGTGACCCGTTGTATGCGCTGGTCGCAAATTCGTTAGTGCATCAGTTTGAAATTACGCCGAAGGCGTTCGCTAATTTCAGCCCAGGGTTCGAGCTCAGCAAGGACCCTGGGATCGGATCATTCCGTCTTGTACAACCCTGAAAAGGGTTTGCCGCGGGAGGAACCCTTTTCAGGGTTGATTCAGCTTTATTTAATTTAACCCAGGGTTCTCGCTGAGCTCGAACCCTCGGCTGAAATTAGCGAACGCCTTCGGCGTAATCAAAGTGATGCACTGCAGCTTTGTCTCAAAAGTCACTGTTGGACACGGACATTACCGTAATGCGGTCGTGGTTATAACTCAATGTCGAAGAATATCACCTTCACCCGACGCTACCGCGTTACGGTACTGACATCATCCAAGCCCGGATCCTGACTTTTGAGGCAAGTCCATGCACTACTGCACTACCCAGGAGGAAGTGTCGGTTTTATATGTGTGTTAAGCCACAGACGAACAGGGGTCGCCGCGTTATGTTCGTCATCTGGCAAATTACCTGACAACAGATAAACTGAGTAAGGTGTGTTCATATGACAACTGGAATCGCAAATAGCAAAACAAATGATGAAGCGCAGATCCGCGCATTGATCGATAATCGGGCACAGGCAGTCCGTGATAAGAATGTCAACGAGGCGATATCGAACATAGCGCCGGACATCTTGTCGTTTGATGTCGTGAATCCATTCCAACAGAAGGGATCGGATGCGTCTAGAAAACGTGCGGAAGACTGGTTCTCATCATTCGAAGGGACGATCGGCTATGAGGTTACGGAGCTGAGCATCACTGCGGGCGATAACGTGGCGTTCTCACACGGCCTCAGCCACGTCAGCGGTACGAAGACAGACGGAGGGCAACTTGATATGTGGTGGCGCATGACTGTTTGCTTTCACAAAATTGACGAAAAGTGGATGGTCACACATGAGCATAACTCGGTCCCCTTTGACGTCGAGAGCGGCAAGGCGTCGCTGGATTTCAAGCCTTAGTTGTTGAGGCCTCGGCGCGGACACTCATCCTCTTTGTTGGCAGCGTAGTCAGTACGGTTCACAGTCACCGGGGGACTTGATCACTTCTGTCAGGCGAAGAAAAGAGGGTGGATGTCCACCCTCTGATTACAAATACGTCTGCTTTACGCTGTTTTAGCAGCTGCGAGCTTGTGAAGCGTGGAAGTAGCAAGCTCAGCTACCCCAACTCTGGGCGTTCCCTCGACCAGACTTGTGAGGGTCTTCAATACCTCAGGATATCCTGAGACATTGTAGGCCTCCGCCTCCTCTTTAGTGTCCCAGAAGCTGATAGCAATAGCTTCCGAGCGATCTGGGGCGACGAAAGTCATCTCATCGCGGAATCCCTTTTGTTTACGCAGAAGGGGCAAAATCTTGCTCTCAACAACGTTGGTAAACTCGGTGACAGCGTTCGGCTTTAGTTCCATTATGACATGGCGTGTAAACATGGTTAGCTCCTTTAGACTGTTTGGCTATGGACTTCAGGTAATCTGGGTGATTCCAGAGGAGCTGAGAAGGGAGTAAGCTTGAAACTCGGTTCGCCATGTACCTTAACACGCACTTGCGCGTTTATCTAATCAGGTCTATTAGCAGCGTGATAGATTGTCGTTCTCGAAAATTAAATTCTGCGGAGCGTATCGCCTATGATCAAAGCGAAACTAGCCTTTGTCTTATTCTTTCTCTGCTTAATCTCCAATGGCATTATCGAAGTAGACGCACAAACCAAACGCCGTAGAACTCCGAGAAGCTCAACCGCAGCTATTACCACGCCTTCGGGACTAACTTATCTGATCACAAAAAAAGGAACGGGCCGTCAACCTAAAAACGGTGAGATAGTCGTCCTCCATTACACCGGAACCCTCACCAACGGAGTGAAGTTTGACAGTTCGCATGACCGCAACGAGCCTCTTGCATTCAAACTGGGCGCCGGACAAGTGATCAAGGGATATGACGAAGGTCTCTCCAAACTAAGAGTAGGGGACCATGCAATCCTGGTGATCCCTTCAATCCTTGCTTACGGATCCAAAGGTGCCGGCGATGTCATTCCTCCGGATTCGAAGTTGATATTTATCGTTGAGGTCGTTGACGTCAAATCGAAATCGTTGTCGGAGATCTTATCAAAGACGCTTACCGCAAACGGCATCGAAGCGATGATTGCCGAGTTCCACCGCCTCAAGGGTGTCGCAGATCCTGATCTCTTTGCCGGCGAGTCTGATACCAACGCATTCGGCTACTCCCTCCTGAGAAGGAATCAACTAAAAGAAGCGATTGAGGTATTTAAGCTTAACGTTGAAGCGTATCCCCAATCGGCAAATGTGTACGACAGTCTTGGCGAAGCCTACCTGGCGACCGGTGACAAAGAAAAGGCGATTGAGAACTACAAAAGAGCACTCGCCCTCGACCCCACGATGGAAAGCGCGAAGCAAGCATTGAAGAAGTTAACCGGGCAATAATTCGATTAACGTCTGCCACCAAACACATAGCCAACGTTGATTGTGCCGCGAACGGTGGGTTCCCAACCCAACCGGAGTTCGGGTGATACAAATAGTCTGTTCGTCAAAAATATCTTCAGTCCGACGCCGCCATTTGCTGTCCATGTGGTAACGGAAGTCTCGTTGCCAAAAAATCTGCCTTTGTGGTGCAGAACGCCGGCGCCACCTATGCCATAAGCAACCACGCGTTTCGTTGGGTCGGTGAAGTCGTACGCAACATTTAGCTGCCCGATCTGGTCCTGATCGTTAACCGAGTCAC
This sequence comes from Pyrinomonadaceae bacterium, assembly GCA_035278765.1. Lineage (GTDB taxonomy): Bacteria > Acidobacteriota > Blastocatellia > Pyrinomonadales > Pyrinomonadaceae > PSRF01. The sequence continues at coordinate 12,446 of DATEIS010000126.1, forward strand.
GCAGGTACAAATATTCAGGTTCGATACTCCATCGCTTAGTCACATAAACGCGCAGGGCGGCGCCAACCACTTTGTGTTCAAGGTCCTCACCAAAAGTGGCCCCGCCGAATATGATCTTGCCTTCAACCTTAGGCGATGTTAGTTGCTGACTCTGTGCGGAGAGAGGAGTAACGCAAGCCACCAGGGCTACACCAACTGCCAACACGTATTTCCTCGCGGCCACGAGCCACTGGTCCAACCATTGTGAAAAGATCATAGTGTTCGCTCCTACCGAAAGATAAACGCGCGTTGGCTTGGGCAAACGGCATACCTTCAGGAATTGTTAGTAAAAGGTAAGAACGAGATCAGCGGGTGGTGGAAAAGTTGCTCCAACAGAAAGAAGAAGCTGGCCCTAGACAGGATTGGACCACAGTAGGAACGGCTGTGTCTTTCGCCCGCGTCAATAGACTTCGTTGGCGGGAATTTCGGCGAGCAGGGCTGACTTTCTCAGTAGATACATGCAGGCATCGCGGTAGGCGCTGGGTTCGGGAGATTGACGGTCCACGACGTGATAGCGGCCATCTCGATAGGCTTCCATTATCCACTGAGCGCCGTCAAGTAACATCCGATCGTTTTGGGTGGGCATTAACCAATACTCTGAATGCTCGAGGTGCATCATGAAACCATCCCACTCGTTCTCGGAGAGCGAACGAGCCCAATACAAATCAAATGTGCCTGGTTCGTAACCGCCTTGCCCATTTAGTCGCTTCACTGTAATGAAGTGCCGGTCGCCTTTGCGCCAAACGTGGATGGAAATAGGTTGATGAAAAGTTCGAAGCCAAAGGAAGCGGTAGCTTTCGTCTTCGTTCTCAAGCGCTGAGAGAGGCAGCTCGTTCATTGCTTTCAATTGGCCTGAGTACCATTCGTTTACAAACTCCGCGCTCCTGGCATTTTCGGATAACGCGACTGGGAAGTATTCGGTTTGAGACGTCGACTTCGCCACTTTTACTGACAAACCGGGAAAGCAGGAATACCTCTGAACGATGGGTGTGATCTGAGGAAGAGTAGCATCGGGCAAGCGGTAAATCCAATAGATGGCTGTAACTCCGACACCGATACTGAAAGTAACGAACGAAACGGCGAGCTTGAGAAAAATTCGGGTCATTGGAATCAGCCTCTCCGTTTTGACACCACGATCAAATAAATGTTCCCTGAAGGACGTACTGTAGGGGCGGCCCTCCGTGGCCGCCCGTGGTTTTGATCGTGTTCGCCACACCCACGGCCGTCCGCTTCTTGAACCCTTTAAT
>DATEIS010000127.1:0-6479 GCA_035278765.1 Pyrinomonadaceae bacterium
GGGTAGTCAGCAGATGTACCAGGCGCTTCGCAGTCTTGGGATTGATACACAACTGATCATCTATCCGAACGAGAATCACGGTATCCAGAGACCGAGCTATCAACGCGACCGGATGGAGCGATACCTGGCGTGGTACGACAAGTATGTGAAGAAGGCCGCCGGGCCTGCGAGCACTTCAACTGCGCAATAAGTTATAGTGCGTCGCATGCGTCTTTTTGCGACGTCGGATCTACACACGGATTACAAGGAAAATTTCCGCTGGCTGCAGGAGCTGTCGGATACTGAATACCGCGACGATGCTCTCATCGTCGCGGGTGATATTTCGGATCGCCTGGGAGTCATCCGCGAGACTCTGCTGTTACTCCGCGGCAAGTTTCGTCAACTGCTCTACACACCCGGCAATCACGAGCTCTGGGTTCGAGGCTCGGAGATTAACTCCGTCGAAAAACTCCAACTCGTTCTGGAGCTCTGTAACGAGCTCGATATCTCTACGAAACCTTTACGATTAGAAAATTTCTGGGTGGTGCCACTCTTCTCGTGGTACGACGGCATCTTCGAACCCGGGAAGGCAAAAGAAGAAAAAGCGGCGCGGCAGGCATGGGCCGATTTTCACTTCTGCAAATGGCCCGAAGATGCGGCACCCCTTGCCGATTATTTCCTGCGTCTCAACGAACCGCATCTCAAGTCTTACGACGCGCCAGTGATCTCTTTCTCACACTTCATACCACGTTCGGATCTGCTGCCGCCGAAGGAATACCTGCGAATCAGTTGGTTAGGAAACGTCTCAGTCTGTGCGGCACTCGACACTCAAATCAGACAGCTCAACTCGCGCGTACACATCTGCGGTCACACGCACACGACTTTCGATCTCGTAATCGACGATGTTCGATATGTTCAAAACGCCGTCCGCTATCCAAAGGAACGCCGCACCCCAAGCTTCCCAATAAAATTAATTACGTAAAGGTTCGATTGTAGGGGCGGCCCTCCGTGGCCGCCCGTGGTTGGACCATGGTATTCGAAAAGCGACGGCCTCGGATTCGGCGAACACGATCAGACCTAACTGTTTGCGAGTTGTTTGCGGGGCATGTTTTGGAGAAGACGCGCGAGCGTTTGGATGTCGAATGGCTTAGTGAGGTGTGCGTAGAATCCTTCGTTACTAGCGCGCTGCACATCTTCAGGCCGGCCAAACCCGGTCAACGCAACCGCCGGTAGATCCTGCTTACCGGGAATCTTCCGCAGCTTACTCAAAAACTCAAAACCATCCATCTCCGGCATCGAAATATCCGACAGAACAACGTCAAACTGCTTCTCACGAGCGATCTTAAGCGCCTCCCGCCCACTCGTCGCAGCACAAACCGACGCGCCACCAATCTCCAGTAAGTGTCGCACCATCTCGGTTGTGTCTTCCGAGTCATCGACAACCAGAACATTGATCCCCGCCAACGAACCGGCGCCGAGATTCATAACCGGCGCAACCGGTATTCTTGTATTCACGCTGCGCGGCAGTCGAATGGTAAACGTCGCTCCCTTCCCTGCGCCGGCGGAATGAGCGCTTACTGAACCGCCATGCAACTCGACGAGCTGTTGGACCACCGCCAAACCGATGCCCATACCCGTCTGCGAGCGATTGGTGCCGGCATCCGCCTGCCGGAAAATCTCAAATATGTGCGGCAGGAACGACGAAGGGATTCCCTGGCCATTGTCAGACACGGTCAAAACAATCTCATCGACGTCTTCCTCGAGCCGCACAGTAATGCGTCCACCTCGCGGTGTGAACTTCACCGAGTTATTCAGTAAATTCCAGATGATTTGTTCGAGCCTGACCGGATCAGCCTGAACAAACATCACATCAGCGGACGCGATTACTTCGATATCAATTCCCTTACCTTCAGCGTCTATGCGCACCGTCTCAATAGCGTTTTCGATTGATCGGACTGGTGAAACGGTCTCACGATTCAATTCGAGCTTGCCGCTTCGTAGTCGTGAGAGATCGAGCAGATCGCGAATCAGTTTTGACTGAGCAACTGCGTTACGCTTCACGGCGTCAGCCATGCGATGCAGATGCGGCGACTCCGTGATCTCATCCATCCGCAGGAGTAATTCGGCATAACCAAGTATCACGTTGAGCGGATTGCGCAGTTCATGCGACATAATCGCCAGAAACTCATCTTTCAAACGATTGGCTTCTTCCGCAGTCTGACGAAGTTCGTGCTCGCGAGACAGCAACTGCTCGCGCTCTTTTTCAACTCGGATACGCTCAAGATAGTCAGCAGTTTGACGCGCCAACAGATCCATCAGGCGCAATTCCTGTTCGCTGGGTCGATGTGGTTCTGCGAAATGAGTGGAAATGACCCCCAAAAGTTTGCTGGAGCTGCTCAGTAACGGGAGCGACTGAACGGACCGCACATTTGCATTGCGAAGTACATCGAGCGATGGTTTGCCGGTGTAGATCTCACTTTCATTTATATCTTCCACAACCACGCGTTGGCCCGACGCCATCGCCACCCCGCACGTTGTGCTGTTGTCGATGACTTCACCAAAGAATTCCAGAAACGGCTCTTCAAATCCACTCTGAGCGGCTAACCGGAGACCACCGGTCTCATTTTCGACTAATTGAATATTCCCCTTGTCGGCTCCCGTGATCTCAATCGAGACCTTGAGAATATCTTTCAAACACGTTTCGACATCATTTCCATCTTTCGCACACATGGTGCCGATCTCATTCAGCCGTCTCATTGCTTTGAGATCAGCAGCGCTATGTTCCAGGATCCCAAACAACCGCGCTTCGCTTTCACGCAACTCTTTGGTGCGTTCGGCGACCTGCTCTTCGAGCCCGTTCTTAGCCTGACGTAGCTTTTCCTCGAGAGCCTTTTGCGCGGTCAGATCAGTGACGACAATACTGATCGTGTTTGTTTGCGGTTGCAGCTTTGCAAACGACATCAGCACCGGAACTACTCTGCCGTTTCCGGGGCTCAGCGTGTATTCACGGCGAATGCTCTGCTCCCGTGCTTTCTCCATGTCTGCGAGAAACTGCTCACGCATTTCAGGAACAATGTAATCGCCGAAAGGAACCCCGCTGGCGCCTGATTGATTCTCGTCGCTTAAGCCCAAAATGCCGCCAAATTTGCGATTGCTGTAAAGGATGAACGAGTCGGGCGAAACACTGACGGCGCCCTCGCTCATTTCATCAATCATCAATCGGTAAGGATAGTCGGCGGTCGTAAGCGTATAGATCATTTCGCCGTCCGGACTATCAACCACGAGCGCATCGACTTCTCCCTCACGGATGGCACGCAGCGTTTCTTCTGCTTCCTCGAGTCGCCGCTGCAGCTCGTCGATCTCTGTATTCAGGGAGGTTGAATTTTCTCTTCGGTTCGCCATTGCCATTGCTGTACTCAGCTATTCGCACTATGTAACCGCTTGCCGTTTTCCTTTCGCTCGTAGAGATCCAGGCCGACAAGGATTTTTTGTGTATTGGACATGTCCCCAACAAATTTTCTGATCGGACGCGGCAGTTTTTTAACCAACGTCGGCGCGGCGATAATTTGTGCTTCGCGCGCGGCGGCGGGATCTTTGTAAATATCGATCACTTCTAAATCGTAATCGTCGGATAAATACTCCTCACAGAGCTTCTTCAGGTTGTAAACAGCCTGCAAAGACCGATGGGAAGAACCGGTGACGTAGAGTCGCAAGATGTATTTTGCTCGCTTTAACGCCTTATCTTTCAGTGCCTCTTCAAATGCCCCTGTGGCATGGCGCAATTTACTCTTCGATGATTTACTCGCCGGCTTTCCATTTCCATTTTTTGCATTTGCCATTAACACACACTTTCTTACCGCGGTTGAATGTCCAGCCCTACCAGCACACGTTCTGTATTGGAGAGGTCGCCTATGATCTTCCTGATAGGCTGGGGCAATTTCCGCACGAGCGTCGGGATGGCAAGGATCTGGTCACCGCGTGCGAGCGTCGGGTTTTCCATCAAGTCGACAACTTCAATGTGATACTTTCCTTTCAAGTACTCTTCGCAAATCTCTTTTAGATTTTTAAAGGCTGTAAGCGATCGCGGCGTCTGGCCTGCGACGTAAAGACGCAGATTCCAGCGATTCGGCTCGGCGCCGTCTGCCTGCGGCGAATGACCATTCGTGCTGGTCGTTCGTCGTGATCGTTTCCGGGGGGTAGATTTCATCTGGCAGCTCCTTTCCGTGCTTTTTTCGCACCATTTTCTTGAATTTGGACTTTGTTGTTATCGCGGTTATCCGCATAACGCAAACGCGCTATTTCACGGCGTTGCGCAGCAGCCACTTCAATTCTGTTCTTTTCGTCCTCTAACTCCCTCAGAATCGCATCGCGATCGCTTTCGTACTGTCCTCGCAACGCGACTAGCTGGGCTTCGTAAAGCTCCTGCTTCCTTCGCAAATCGCGTTCCTTTCTCGCTGTTGCGTGCTGGCGCTCTACCTCGGCCGCCTGTTCGCGCGCGAGTTGAGACGAACGGGCAGAACCCATCAACACACCTTCCGAACCAATGTAAGCATCGAGCAGTTCGATACCATGATTGGTAAGCACAAACTCGCGCACCTGGTTCGAGTGCGCGATTCCGCGGGCTTTCAGAATGTAGAGTCCGCGGTTACGTTCGCCATTCGATTCGATATTTTTCACCAGCAGCCACGCGTCCATCAACGACGACACGCCAACTTCAGAATCCTCGATTTCATTTCGCGACGACGTCAAACTCGTGAACATCCCGGTGATCTCTCTCACTTTGAGGAAATCAATAAGCCGAGTAAGCATCGACTTTGTTTCCACGGAATCGCCCACTGCGAGGAAGTTTGTAATCGGATCGATGACCACCACCTTTGGGTTAAAGTCGGCAATCGCCTTGTGAATGATAGCGAGGTGTATTTCCAGTCCCCACGTTGCCGGTCGTGCATTTTGAAACTTTAGCAATCCCTTCTTGACGAATCTTTCGAGGTCGATACCGATGGAACGCATGTTCCGGATGATCTGTTCCTGTGATTCTTCGAAAGCAAGGAAGAGTGCGCGCTCTCCTCGCAGGCACGCCGCTTCGACGAAGTGTGCCGCGAGAGTGCTCTTTCCGGTTCCGGCTGTTCCCGAAACGAGTATCGAACTAGCCCGGTAGAATCCATCTCCGCTCAACATGTTGTCGAGCCGTTCGATACCGCTCGAAACACGCTCAGTCGGCGCTTTATGCGTTAAACCGAGCGACGTAATCGGCAAAACAGAAAACCCCTTCTCGTCGATGAAGAACGGGTACTCATTCGTGCCGTGCGATGTGCCGCGGTACTTCACGATGCGCATCCGGCGTGTTGAGATCTGGTTTTGCACGCGATTGTCGAGAAGGATGACGCAGTCGGCCACGTACTCTTCGAGCCCGTAGCGAGTCAGAGTTCCGTTTCCGCGTTCGCAAGTGATGACTGCCGTCATTCCCCTTTCTTTCAGCCAGCGAAACAGGCGGCGCAACTCGGCGCGTATGATTGCTTCATTCGGAAGTGATGAGAAAAGTGCTTCCAGGGTATCGAGAACAATGCGCTTCGCGCCGATTGATGTGATGGCATGATCGAGTCGAAGGAAGAGACCTTCGAGGTCGTATTCCCCTGTCTCCTCAATCTCCGAGCGCTCGATGAAGACGTAGTCGAGTGCGAGCTTCTTTTCTGCAACCAGTTCGTTCAGGTCAAAATTCAGAGAAGCGACGTTTGTGGCCAGCTCTTCGTCTGTCTCTTCGAACGAGATGAACACGCCGGGTTCGTTAAATTGCGTCGCGCCCCGAACCAGAAACTCCATAGCGAAGAGCGTCTTTCCGGCGCCCGCGCTACCGCAAATCAGGGTTGGTCGGCCCTTGGGAACACCACCCCGGGTGATTTCATCAAATCCGGGAATTCCGGTGCGTTCCTTTTGTAGGGCTATTGTTTTTGAACGAGGACGACGGGAATTTGTGGTCACGAAGACTCCTCCGAGGCACACAGAAACATAGAGATTGACTTGGTTTAGTACGAGGGGGTGAAGGGGAAGTGAATTTATACCATACTTGCGTTTTGAACGGGAAGAGTCCGTTAATCCACAGATTACGCAGATTTTTTAAGTCAATCTGTGTAATCTGTGGAAGTCATCGGTATCAGGGCAGTGAGAAACAAAACACCATCGACAACTCCATGTATAGTGTTTTTCTTAGTGATTACTGTCGTCGCTACCGCACAGCAACAACTCACCAAGATCTCAGGCGTGGTTTCCGATCCAAACGGAAGCGCGATCGCAAACGCGTCGGTTGAGTTTGCGGCAAATGGACACACGGTTCGTACGGAGACTGATGCAGCGGGAAGTTTTACTGTGTTGAGTCCGCAACCGTACGGAACACTCTCCGTTAGTTCACCTGGTTTCAGCACGATCAAGTTTGAAGTCACAACTGCGAGTGAGCCATTACAAATTCGTCTCGAGCCGGCGCCTGTGATCGAAAGGATTTTGGT
>DATEIS010000128.1:0-4776 GCA_035278765.1 Pyrinomonadaceae bacterium
CCGAGAGTTGCGGTTACGCCGGCGAAGACACTTCCGGAACTGCAGACTAAAATCTCCGAGATCCTGGCGCGACCGGAACTATCTTCCGCAATGGTCGGCGTTAAAGTCGTTTCACTCGACACTGGCCGAATTCTCTTCGAAGAAAACGCCACTAAACTCCTGCGACCGGCTTCGAACATGAAGCTCTACACGGTCGCCGCCGCACTCGATCGTCTGTCTCCCGAATACAAATTCTCGACTTCGGTTTATGCAACGACACGTCCTGATACATCAGGGGTCATACGCGGCGACTTGAGGATTTATGGCCGCGGCGACCCTTCGATCGCCGCGCGTTTCAACAACGGCGACTACTTCAAAGCAATCGACGATCTCGCAACGCGCATCGTGTCCGCCGGTGTGAAGCGCGTCGAGGGAGATCTCGTCGGCGATGAGAGCTATTTTGTTGGCCCAAAATACGGCGCTGGTTGGAACTGGGAAGATCTAACCTGGTACTACGGCGCAGAAATCTCGCCGCTTACAGTCAACGACAACGCGCTCGATCTGTTTATCAAACCCGGAACCGCCGTGGGCCAACCGGCACTGATCACAACCGGTCCACCGGATCCGCTGTTAACAATCGTCAACAAAGTCACTACATCGGTGAAAGGGCTGCGCCGCGAGATATCGATTCATCGTGGCCTCGGTGAGAATTCAATCACGATCACCGGAACGATCCCGCTCGAAGATCGAGGCTACACCGGCGGCATCGGGATCTCGCATCCCGGTCTGCTTTTTATGTATCTGCTCCGGACGTCGCTCGCTCAAAAGGGCGTGGTGATAACGGGTAAGTCGCGAACAACAGGCGAAACCAGCCAGCCCACACTGCTGACGGGAACACCGGTCGCTGGATCAACCTCGGCGATTCCATTCCAGAACGAGATCGCAACGTTACAATCTCCACCCTTCAGCATCATCGCGGCGCAGACGTTGAAACCCAGTCAAAATCTATACACAGAACTTATCTTGAGAACTTTGGGCAAGGTCACGCCACCACCGGCAACGCTATCGAGTCTCGGACAAACTTCAGAAGAACTCGGAATTGAAGCCGTAAAGTCGTTTCTAAAAACGATTGGCATCCGTCCCGAAGCGCTCAACCTCGACGATGGCTCCGGTCTTTCGCGTAACGACATGATTACTGCGGAAGCGTCGGTACAGTTGTTGACGTTCATGAGCAAACATCGTTACGCGAGTGTATTTCGTGATGCACTTCCGATTGGAGGCGTTGATGGGACATTACGAAACCGTTTCAAAGGCACACCAGCCGAGAACAACGTTCGCGCGAAGACTGGTTCATTGAGTTCCGCCGCGAGTCTCGGTGGTTACGTCACAACGGCAGCCGGCGAGAAGCTAGCGTTTTCGATCATGGTCAACAATTATCCGCGTGATGTCGAACCGCGTTCATTATGTATCGATCCAATCGCAATCCTCCTTGCTTCGTTCGCGGGCAAACCGGAATAAGCCAAAAGATGCGTCCACAATTCACTAAATTTCACGGGCTGGGAAACGACTATCTCGTCTTCGAGACAGAACAACTGAGCGGGGTTACGGATCTCGGCGACTTTGCGCGCCGGATTTGTAACAGACACTACGGTGCGGGCGGCGATGGCATTGCCATCATTGGGCGATCGAAAACAGACGAGGCGGATTTCAACTGTCGCATCTTCAATCCGGACGGCAGCGAAGCAGGTCTTTCGGGTAATGGAACTCGTTGTGCCGTTGCGCATCTTTACTACAAAAATCTCTGGTCCAACGTTGAATTGCGACTGAGCACGAAAACCGGATTGAAGAAATACTCTCTCCGCGGGCGACCCGGACCGGGCACATTTTTATTCGAGTCGGATTTGGGCCAGCCGAAGTTCGACACACAATCGATACCGATGTCGATCACGCCACCGCTCGAAAAAGTGATCGGTTATCCCTTACTGGTGAATGGCGAAAGTTTTCCGGTCACTGCAATGCAGATGGGAAATCCTAACTGCTGCATCTTTGTCGACGATTTCGATGCGTTGAATTGGCGCGCAATCGGTAAATCGATCGAGGTTCATCAGCAGTTTCCCGATCGCACGAACGTCGTATTTGTTAAGCCAGTAGAAAGAAATCTGATTGAGCTACGGATCTGGGAGCGCGGCGTTGGCGAAACCACGGCTTCGGGTACGTGTTCATGCGCGGGCGCCGTCGCCGCGATGGTTAATGAACGCGTTGATCGGGATGTACGGGTAGTGATGGAAGGCGGGGAAGTCAGGATCAAGTGGGGATCCGACGGGCAAGTTGTGATCACGGGAACGGCTGAAGTAGTCTATTCCGGTGAGTGGTTACAGGAGTGATGCTGAAACAAAGTATCAAAGAACGTACTGTAGGGGCGGCCCTCCGTGGCCGCCCGTGGTTTGGAAGAGATCTTCTGTCAAAACGCCTGATCAAAACCACGGGCGGCCACGGAGGGCCGCCCCTACAGTACGTTCTATTGGGTCTGCTATTACTGACCGGCTGCGGCGGTCAGGTAGTTACTCCCACCGAGGCGAAACCTCAGCCGCCCGCACCCAAACCGCCGGCATCAGTTCCGTTTTGGCTTGGAAACGCCTCCCGCAATTTCTATGGAACCGGCCCATGGTCAGACGCGCCATTGGAGGTTGTCTGGTCGTTTGAAACGAAAGGAATCACCGGTCGTTTGCACAAGGATCCGTGGGGTGGATCGAGCTGGCCTGGTCAACCATCCGTCGACGAAAAACACGTCTATTTCGGTTCCGCCGATGGCCGTCTCTACTGTCTCGACGCAAAAGACGGCAGCCTCGTTTGGACTTTCAAAACTGAAGACAGTCTTAAAGCAACACCCACGATCGTAGGGGATCGCTTGATCGCCAGCGGTCTCGATCACTACATCTACTGCATCGACAAAAACACCGGCACGCTTCTCTGGAAATACAAAACCGGTTTTGAAGTCGACTGCTCCACTGCCGTCATCGACAACCGCGTCTACTTCGGCGGGGAAGATGGATTCTTCTACAGCCTCAATCTCGAAGACGGCGCATTGATCTACAAGACTCAACGACTCGGTTCGATGGAAGGCAGTTTCTCCGTTGTCGATGGACGTGCATACATCGGCACTGAGCAGGGCGACTTGTTCTGCCTCAACCTCGCTGACGGTTCGACGGTCTGGAAAGCGCGCATCGGTGCTGATTCTGATTCCACTCCGGCCGTTTACGAAGGCAAGGTTTACACGGCGGCTGAGAACGGTTATGTCTACTGCTTCAACCAGGCTGATGGTCAGCTAATTTGGAAGTACAAAGCGGAAGGCGGAACAGGCAAAGAGCGAAGTGGATTCTGGGCGAGCCCCATCGTCGCGAATGGACGAGTTCATATCGGTTCGAGCAATGGTTATCTCTATTGCCTGACCGCAGACAAGGGCGAAGTTGTTTGGCGATACCGCGCGAAAGCCGCGATCTGGGGAACGTCGCCGTTAGTTGATGGCCGCCTCGTATTCGGTGACAAAGCCGGCTGGATGCATTCGATTTCTGCAGAAGAGGGTGAACCGATCAGCAGCTTGAAAATTGGTGATAATATAAACGCGACGCCCGCGATACTTGGCGGTCGAATTTACATCGGCGCTTTCAATGGGAAGCTCTACTGTTTGAAGTAACCTTGCTCGTTTACCTGGTCGACAACACAATCGATGGTCAAGGCGTAAGCCCCCGCGAGATTCGCGCGGTGCTTGGTCGTTTAATTCCCGGCATCGAGATCCTCATCGAACCATTTCAAAACGTCTCGCTCGAACGCGTCCGCAGTCTGCGTCCATCACACATCATTCTGAGCGGTCAGAGTCATCCGTGGGAGATGTACACGCCCGAGTCGCTGGCCGGTGTGTTCTCAGTCATCAAGCAAGCCAGCCAGCCAATCCTCGGAGTTTGTGGTGGTCATCAGCAGATCGCGATCGCTTACGGTGCGAAGGTTGGATTGATGGAACGACTCGAACCCGGCGAAGGCTACAACGGTGCCAAACGCGAACGAGGATTTTTGCCCATTCAAAATACCGGCGAAGGACTCTTCAAAGGTCTGCCTTCAGAAGTGACCGTTTGGCACAACCACTGTGATGAAGTGAAAGAGCTGCCCGACGGATTTCGTGCGACTGCTTCGAATGAGACTTGCCAGATCCAGGCGATGCAGCAAAAGGGCCGTCGCCTCTACGGCGTCCAATTCCATCCCGAACTCTTTGACGAGCAATATCCCGAAGGTCAGCAGATAGTCGAAAACTTCCTAAAACTCTGATTTTGGGCGCAATTTCTTAAGTCGATGTGACCGTATCGATTTTTCCTAAGTTTTAATATTTCACCAATTACGCCGACCGGTGTTATTTTTCTCACAAAAATCACGCCTATCTCACGGTTGAACAGCCTTTGAACCGTGTGCTAGCCTCCATCTGAATCGCGACAATTACTGGAAGTAATGGGCGCTTTTCGCTTTATCTAATACAGACTTTTCAGCGCACCGCATCAAGGATGCAAGCCCCCAACCTCGGCTGACACAGTTTCAGACTCCTAGAGCCAGGGGATGAGTCATAGGAAAGAACGGACTCACGCAGGACGCTGAAGAGCAGAAATAAAATCGGACAGGAGACCCGAATTGAAAGTCTATTCAATCTTCAGCGGAAGTGCGCTCGTAGCGACCGCATTTCTAAGTAGCTCTTTGATCCTTTCTGCCAGAACTATCTCGGCGGGAAGTCTGCCTTCTCAAACTCAACAACAA
>DATEIS010000129.1:0-19571 GCA_035278765.1 Pyrinomonadaceae bacterium
ATTTTGTCTGGATGGCCTTCAGTGACGGACTCAGAGGTGAACAGGTAACCGGATTCGCTAATCAAAACAGCTCCTTTATGTGTACACAGACTCGAATTCAGTGCAGAAAAAGACCGCGTAGATTAGCAGTCTGCGTTTCCAAGTGTCAAGGCGGGCGGATTCGTCGAACCTACGAAAAACCGTAGATTGAGTATCTGGCCGGCTAGCCTTACTGTGGCAAAATTCCACGGTATTTTTCTCGACCTGATAAAAAGTATTTCCATCCAAAGAACAAAGTTTTCTGTTACAAGGTAACTTCGCCCAACAGTTAAATTTAATAGTAGTAGTAGCGCCGCACACAGAGCGAACCAAAGCCTCTCTCCCACAGGTTCGAGGACACTCTGCAGACTTCCAAGGGTTTCACTTGTTGAGATCTGTCTGGCGGCGCGCCCCAATTATTTATGTCACACTCACACTCATCCCCTCTTGAAGTAACTCAAGCACTACTGAACTGTGCCAAAGCCGACGGTTTTCGTTTTGGAGACGACACGGCGCTGGTTGCCGTCCAGCACATGCTTAAGCAGACAGTAGATCTTTTTCAAACTGTGGTCGCGATGGGCCTCAATTTGAGGAACATCTTCGCGCTGGGCAAGGTCTATTCAAACAGCGCAAAGGTCATCGAGACACTCCGTGCGATGGGCGTAACTGTGGTCGAGTCGAGCATGCCGCCGCCGGGCGAATTCCATCATTACTTTGAGCAAGACACCAAAAGACTATGGCAAGTCGCCGCCGAGCAGTTCGCACGCCGCGGCATCAAACGCGTGCTCGTGTTGGACGATGGAGGAGTTTGTATAACCAGCGTGCCGCCAGAAATTCTGGAGCAATACTCAGTCTGCGGCGTCGAGCAAACATCTCTTGGCATGTTCTTGTTTGAAGAGAAGCCACCACCATTCGCGGTGATGTCGTGGGCCAGAGCCGCAGTGAAACTCGAAATCGGGGGCGCACTCTTCTCTCGATGTTTTATCGACAAATTCAACGCAGAATTTCTTCGTCACCGGCCGTTGACCCGAAAACAACTCGGCATTATCGGCATGGGAAGCATCGGCCGAGCGCTTGCCAGTCTCGAGTTGAGGGAGGGTAACGAGGTGCTGTATTACGATCCCAATGCGGCGCCGCTGAATGACAAAGTCACACGCATGGATTCCTTGGAAGAGTTAATGCTCCGTTGTGATTACGTCGTCGGTTGTTCCGGACGAAACCCTTTCAACAACAAGTGGCCGCTCAATCACAAGCCCGGGATTAAACTTCTGAGTGCATCCGGTGGTGATCAGGAGTTTGGTCCGATCATAAACGAGCTCAAACAGCGATCCGACCTCAGCATCGCACCCGAAACCTGGGATCTCAGTTCAATAAATGGCCCGTCAGGTCACATTCAAATCGCTTACATGGGTTACCCGTACAATTTCGTTTCTCGAACTGTGGAAGCCGTCCCGACGCGCATTGTCCAACTCGAAACTGGGGGCTTGTTGGCAGCTCTGATACAGGCAAGCATCTATCTCGATCTTTGTGAAACAGGCCAGGCATCGAACCGCGGCATACATCGAGTGTCTACCACTGCACAACGATTCGTTTTCGAGAGATGGCAGAAAGCGATGCGGGACCACAAGATCGATATCGTGGAGCTTTTTGGCTACGATTCAGCAGTCTTTAGTGCAGCAAAGCATGATGAGTGGTTTGTCGAAAAGTCTGATCCGCACATTGCGCACGCAGTATTGAAGCAGAAGATGAATCGGTTTCTTTACGAAACGGGTAGCACCGGGAAATGGACTACAGCGGGACGATAAACCGGATCTTTGTTCCTCGCGAAGGTGCTGATTCAATCTCAAGACTACCGCCTGCGGCGTGGGCTCGCTCCTGCATGCTTACCAGTCCGAGCGTCGCGCCGCGAGGCGAACGATTTCGCAGGCTCTTGAGATCAAAACCTACACCGTTATCTTTAACTACCAACGTGAGAGATTTTGCGTTCTTGGTCAGTTGCACAATCACCTGACGGGCGCTCGCATGACGTGTAACATTCGTGAGCGCTTCCTGTGCGATCCGAAAACACGCAGTCTCAAGATCGCGTGAGAATCGTTCATTCGGATCCGGCATCTCAATCACGACGTCGACATTTAATCCGGTGCGTTTCGTGTAACGATCCACGTACCAACCAAGAGCCGTAACCAAACCGAGATCGTCCAATACCGGTGGACGCAAATCGATCGACAGGTCACGCACCAGACGCAGTGCTTCGTCTACGGCTTCAATGTTGTCCTTCACATATGAACCCGCTTCTGAGCCGAGACTGATGCGCTGCACGGTATGAAGATTCATTTTGACTGCAGTCAGGATTTGTCCGATCTGGTCGTGCAGTTCACGTGAGATGCGCCGTCGCTCGTCCTCCTGCGCTTCGATTAGCTGGCGCGAGAACATTTGCAGTGTGTCTTGTGCGAGCTTACGTTCGGTGATGTCGCGCGCCATGCCCTGCACACCTATGATCTTTCCGTTCTCATAAATCGCGCGACTGCTGACTTCAACCGGAACATGCCTGCCGTCCTTCGCTATCACGTCAACCTCATAACTCGTTTCGCCTTGTTGCGCGAGCTTTGCGCAGAACGTTTTACGAACAAAGTTGATATGTTTCTGGGCGATGAACTCGACGAAATTGTGCCCGACAATCTCTTCACGCGTGTAGCCGGAAAGCTCTTCTGCCGCACGATTGATCTTGAGGTACGTGCCCTCCAGATCGTGCACATAGATCGCGTCTTTCGCATTCTCAAATAATTCGCGATAACGTTCTTCGCTTTCACGCAATGCGACTTCTGCGCGCTCGCGCTCGACGATGATTTCCTCGAGCTCCGCGACATAACGCTGGCTCTGCTCAAACAACTGCGCGTTCTGAATGGCGCTGGCAGCACGAGCCGCAAGCGTCTCAGCCAGTCGCGCGTGTTCTGCCTGGAAGAAGTTTGGTTCGGTCTTGTCGACTGAGTAAAGTCCAATCACCGTACCCGACACGACGAGCGGGACTCCCATCCAATTGCGTACGTGATCAGCACCGCTGACAAACTGCCAGTCCGGTTCTTGACGTGTGTCAGGAACCACAAGACTCTGTTGGGTGGAACAAATTCGCTGTAACAGCGGGTTAGTATTGTCGAAAGCAATTGAGCGAGTGGTCTCGACGTTCTGAAAGCCTTCATAACGACGGAGCGCACTGACCACAAACTGCGAATCTTCATTGCGCAACATCACATTCGCGCTGTCGTAGGGGACCAGCCTTGCGAGGAAATCAAGGAGGGTTTCGAGCACTCTTTCGAGGCTGAGATTCTGAGTCAACGCGATGTTGGCATCTCGCAGGATCTCAGTCTCCCGGCGTATGGCCTGTTCGCGGGCCAATAGTCCGGCCAGTTCCGGTGTCTCAGGCTTCATGAGTATATTGACTACGTGAGGCTTACTCGAGGGTATGTCACACGTAATGACGTCCCGGATTTTACCACCAATCTGTGTAATCTGTGGATAAACATGATAGATTCCTGTTCCCCCCACACCAAATCACACAACGGAGGAGCCTATGATCAGTTTGACTCAAATGCCTGTGCTGGTTCTTGTTCTGTTTTTATTGATTGCGCCGCAGGCAAGCCAAAAGAATCAAGGGAAGTTGCTTCAGATCGATGGGCAAGTGTCAGTGAACGGCACACAGGCCATCTCGGGTGCTACAGTTTTCTCCGATAGCACGGTCACAACCGCCGCCAGATCGAGCGCGGTGGTAAGCCTCGGTAAACTCGGACGTGTCGAGGTGCTACCTTCATCGACGATGAAGTTGATCTTTAGTGACGAAAACGTTTCCGTAGGTATGTTGGACGCAGGACGCGTAAGAATATCCTCGTCATCAAACGTTACTGCAAAGGCCACGACGAGAGACGGTGAAGTAATTTCAACCGGGAACCAGCGAAACGAGTACATCGTCGATACCAGTTGCGGTAATACGTTCGTAGCAGTGAAGAAGGGGACTGTCGAACTGCGCGCCGGCGGCACAGTGAAACAGATCGCAGCCGGGAATCAGGACACAGCCGGCACTGCCACACCGGGTTGCACACCCGCGCCTTAACCGACAGATTTTCATCCACAGATTACACAGAATCCACTCTGTGTAATCTGTGGCTAACGATTTCATTGACAACGTCTGTTTCGAAGTGTATATGCTTGCCTCGCTCTAACAACTTCAGAATCAAACTCCTCCCGTCTCACCCCCCTGATGACTGGAGTCGGCCCCGGACAAGGAGGTTCTTACCCAAATGAAACGCAGGACAAATTTTCGAACAATGATTTGGGCGATGGCGGCTGCAATCACGCTTTTTGGATTGACTGCGGGCGCTGGCGCTTTTCAGGGTGACAAGAAGATCAGGATGTACGATGACTGTGAGCCTACAAGTTTTAACGCCGTCCTCGGTGATGGTGCTTGCATCGGAAATGGGCACACCACATTTGATGAGTTCATCGCAGAACTCCAAGCCACACAGGATGCGCACGCCTGGAGAAATCAACCAAGCGCAATGCATCTCAACACTGGGCGTCCGACAATAATCGAGAACCGTGGCGGTGAAGTACATACCTTCACACCAGTGGCAAACTTTGGTGGTGGCTTTATACCTGATCTCAACGGGATTTCCGGCAATCCGGTTCCGGCTCCCGAATGTCTAAACTTTGCAGCGATTGTTTTCATTCCCGCCGGCGGCACTGAAGAAGGACCTACGGCTGGAAGTTCTGATCTTCCCGTTGGTTCACACAGATTCCAGTGCTGTATTCACCCGTGGATGCGCACTGTCATCGAAGTCGCTGCTCCTGGATCGAATGGGCCGGCAGCGCCGACAGCTGCGAAGCACAACCATCATTGATTCCGCAACTCTGTTCCTTTCTTTCGCGACAGGCGCACAGTGAACCGCTGTGTACCTGTCGCGAAAAACGTTTTGACTCTCATCCACCGAAGCGCACTTGGATCGGGTCAGTACAGGGAGCGGTAGCGACCTGGTCAGTGATCAGCATGCGATATTCCCTAATATTTTGACTCCCAGGGCCCGATCCAAGAATGGGTTCCCCACTCTTGAGGCAAAAGCCGCCCACCGATGACGAACTCCAAGTCATTCGCCGGATACTGAAAACATCACCGTAAATTTTGTTGCGCTGTTGCGACGCTGCGTGAGAAAACTACCTCGAGTGGTTTCAATAACGGAGGCCCATTACTAAAAATGTCCTTAATATCGATTAGTCGAATGCTCGTTGTTCTGGTGATCGTGACTGGTGGTCCATGCTTATCGGTCATTTATTCGCAAACTCCGGAACGAAGTTCCAGTCCGCGCACGGCGGGCTCGCTCGTCGAAGAGTTTTCTTTTTTGATTAAAGACTTCCGGATGGACCATCAGGGCCAAGTTAATAATCTCAACCTTTCGATTTCGTATCGCTATGCCGCTAACATCACGAAGGCTGACTACCCTGACTTTCGCTGGCTCGCTAAAGATGTTGAGACGCTTCTAAGTAATTACCCGAATAAAGACGACTACTGGGAGATCGTGAATAAGCAAATCACAGCACTACTCTTGAAGAAATATTCCGGCATTGTGACGATTACCTGCGAGATAAAAGTAGATCCAACGAGCGTCGTTCCGTACACACGCTCGAGCCGCGTCACTCGCGCGCGTTCAATCGCCAGATCAAATCGAAAGACTTAAATTAGGTCGGCCACTATGAGCGAGAAGCATCCGAAAAACATACCGGGCAAGTTTTACGTAACTGATGATTGCCTTGCCTGCGCCGCGTGTGAGGACTTCGCTCCCAATAACTTTCGTGTGGACGAAGGACTTAGCTACGTCTATAAACAGCCGGGCACTCCTGAAGAGGAAAGGCAATGCCAGGAAGCGATGGAACACTGTTGTGTGGAAGCAATCTGGGACGACGGAGTTGCATGATCAGTGACGTGGGATCGTGCACGATGCGTTACCCGCGCACGCCGGATGAAGGCCGGCTAGTATACTTCTGGGTGTAACAAGCCAGAGAAACCGTTTAGGGAGCCCTCACTATGCCTGACATCCAAACTCATCCGCTGCTGGAACCAGAGTTTCAGGCTGAGACAGATCGCCTGACCGGTACCGTTTTACGGGAAGGGAACTCCGTAACGTTCCTGCCCAGTGGTAGTCAGTCTTATGCAAAGCGCTGGGAGTTGATTGAAGGCGCCAAACACAGCCTCGATCTCGTCACGTTTTCCATCATCAACGACGGTACAAGTCAACGCCTGCGCGACCTGCTCGCGAGGAAAGTGAAAGAGGGTGTGGTAGTGCGTCTCGTGGTGGATGACTTGGCGGTGTACAGCGCCATGAGCGCCGGACTCCTCGACGAGATGGGCAAAGCCGGTATCGCCGTGATTCGTTATCACAAAGTCTTTCGTGACTGGCTGCCCGATCTGCGTAAAGGCAGTCCGTTTTCTCAACTGGTCCAGAACTTCAGATACAAAATCAAGCGACGCTTTCATGAAAAGTTCACGCTCGTTGATGGAAGGGAACTGATACTGGGAGGTATCAACTGGGGCGATAAGTATGCGTTCGGTGGAATCAGGCCGGATGCCTGGCGCGATACGGACATGTATCTGTCTGGTCCAGCGGTCGCCGATGTTCAACGCCAGTTCATCAGGAGCTTCTTTCTGTACGACGCGCTGGAAAAGGAGTATGAAGCTCGACGACAACCGGGTTTTGATCGCGAGGCTCATTATGAGAGTGCGCGAAGGGAAGCGGAAAAGGTGATTGAGGCCAAGCCGCCTGCCTACTTCCCGGTGTTGTCGGCCACGGGAAGTGAGCGCGTGCGATATGTGCCGCACAAACCTTACGACGAAGAACGTTTACGCATGACCGAAGCGTGCTTGTTGATGTTTCAGAAAGCACAGAGATACATCTACTGGGGCTGTCATGCGATTCGACCACCGCGGATTATCGCGGAGTCGCTGGCCCAGGCTGCGCAGCGTGGCGTTGAAGTGCGGCTGATTACAAACTCGAGAGAGTCGTCGCGAGGTCTATTGGCGAACGGGTTCTTTGGATTTTTGTACCGTGAATGCGCGAATCACTTTCGCTGGCTAATCGAGCACGGTATAAGAGTCTTCGAGTGGCAGAAGCCTGGAGCATTTCATTCCAAGAACCTCGTCATCGACGATGTCGTTGCGGCAATCGGTTCTTACAACGTCGCGAACGGATCAACTTTCCACCACACGGAAAGCACGCTCATCGTTTACGGCGGCGACATGCCGGCCGCGGTGCGACAACAATTCGAGATCGACTTCAAAGATTGTCGTGAGGTGCAACTCGCCGAAACCAGAGTCCCGGCGCGAAAACATGATCCATTCCTCCGCGTTCTCGACCGCCGCAACCTGCTGATCGATCGTTCACTGCTCACCGAGGCCGTCAAACAAGACCTCGACGCAGGACGCGTCAAACCTCGGTAAAAGCGAACCTGACTTGGACACAGTCAGTACCACCTCGCGGTAGCAGGTGGGTACGAAGTCATGGTCCAAGTTGTAATGAAAAACCGGGAGACCTCACGCCTCCCGGTTTCATATGTTCGATCATTAGTGCGAATTAAACCGGCTGAACAGTTGCAGGTTGGTCGGCAACGGGACATTGATCGAAGCCACCCGTTGGTCCAGATACACCGAATGTAATCACGATCGATAACAAAAGCTCGAGAATCATTTTCGTCTCCTTCTAATGGACGCCTGTTTCATTCGAGTCGGCACCCGTTTACACTCACTAGTAATAGCGAAAAAGAGATCGAAAAAGGTGCATTCTTCTGCTTAAAAATCATCCGCGTAAATTTGCGGGAGGTATCATGCCTGGGGTTAACCCTCGCCATAGTCGTGAATGGCTGCGGTGGGACACGCTTCTAATGCCTCCCGGCTGGTTTACCAAGTGTGCAAACGAACGCGCGAGGGCTTTGCCTCAAGAGTCTCCGTTGGACGAGGTCAGTACCGTAACGCGGTAGCGTCGGGTCGAGGTTGAGCCTCAAGAATCGAGGAATATCGCATTCACCCGACGCTACCGCGTTACGGTACTGACCTCATCCAAGCACGGATCCTGACTTTTGAGGCAAAGCACCCGCGAGAACAACTTAGGAGGCCCTTGTCAAAACTTACAAATAGCAGTTGAGTTTAACGAAAGCGATTTAGAACGTTACCAGCAGTTTGAAGGTCAGCAGCCAGACGTGTTGGAAAGAATAAACTCAAGTCCGAAGAAGTTAGAAGGGTAGCGAAATGACTGGTGCTGCAGGACTAATTCTTTTTGGGCAAAAAGTAGTTAGGAGCTTTTTTGCCTGCAGGTATCCAGGAGAGGATTACAAGAACGAGCCAAAGGGACGAGTCAACCAACTTTATTGCGAGTACGCCTGCTGACACAGCAGCGAAGATATAAAGCATTTCGAAGTTCGTAGGTTTGCGTTTAGCTATCCAGAACAACAGACAAACCACTCCCGTGATAAGAAGGGATGTCTCACCCAGGTTCTCCAGAATGTTAACCGCATCCTGCATCGTGCAAATGCTTATACCACCACTTTGAGAAAGTATAAAGAAAAAGAGCGCTACCTTATCCCGCCGTCAGTAAGGCTTCGTTAACACCCAACTTCGTCAGCGTTTCTTCCTCAAGCCTTAAGCCTCCGCCGTGACACAAAAAATTTCGCGCCGCAGTAATACGCTGAAGAGTTAAGCAACTTCTTCGTACAGCAGTAATTTGCGGATCATCGCGGCCGTCGAATCGATGCGACCGATGCTCCCATCAGATAAACGCAATAATTAAGGAGAAGGGAATGAGAAATCTAAGTTTTGTGAAAAGGATGACGGCGCTGGCAATGGCGCTCATGTTTTTGGTCGCTTCGAACGTCACGCGCGTTGAGGCGGCACCAGCCAACAACCATACCCCGGAACAGATCGAAGCGATTGTTCTGAATATGTACGATAAATTCGCTGCGTTCGATGCTCAGGGGACCACAGACTGTTTTGCCCCTGACGGCACCATTGAAGACTCGGTCGGGACCACGCCGATACAGGGATCACAAGCTATCCTTGCTTATCAGCAATCGTTTCCCACGCTGTTGGCTGAACTCAGATTCCAGTCGGTTGACATGACGGTCGGCGGTCAGGAAGCTGCCGTCAAATGGAGGATACGTCTTAAGACCAAGACCGGAAATGTCTTCTTCCTGGAGGGCATCGGCATCGTGAAAGTCAACGAGGACGGAAAAATTCAATCGGCCAGAAATTTCTTTGACCTCGCGTATTTTCAGTCGCAATTGATGCAATAAACCTGCTGCTAACCACTAACAGGTCGCAGATCAAACCATCCACAGATTACACAGAAATCGGCGTAATCTGTGGATGGCTTTGCTTGCAATTAAGCGAAGGCGTCGCCGTCCCCTCACCAAGACGGCGACGCCCCCTCTCCCACACTCTGGGCGGAGGTGTGGGATACCTAAGCTCTTTCACATCGCAGAGCTTCGGCAATGCGCGGTTTATAACTGTCGCCAAAGAGGTCTTGCAATGTTCGGTTGAGAAAGGCGGAATTCAGGTTTCATGCAAAGGGTTTTATATCGGTCAAACAGGCACACTTATCCTGTCTCTCGCATCAGCGGATCGCAGAAAGTCGAATCAGGCTAACGAGGCAACGTAATGATCATTAAGATCACCGTCTGCAATAGTGTTGGCCCTTGCGTGTTTCCGGGCGCGGGCGACGTAATGCCCATAGTCGGCATTTCTCCGGCGAGTGCTGAGACGGAGAGAACGCAAGTCAAGGCGAAGGCTAACGTGAAGCGTTTCATGGGAGTTACTCCTTATTTGAGGAAAAGTCATGCAAACCTTTTTATATCGCCAAAGATTAGACCAATCCCGCAACATTTCTTGCAAGCCAGACCGGAGCGCACTAATATCGCTTTCGTATTCGCTCAACTTCTTCGCCAATCGAAAGTCTCCAAACTCATGCGGACGACCTCTCCGAAGCTGAATACCGCGCACCTCACTGCCAACGCAGAAGCCACGCTCCGATGTCAGACTGCTTTGGAGTTGCGAGATCGCAGCGAATATGACGCGGCGCGGGACGTGATGGCCCCGCTTTGGAGTGGGATCGGGAGTCGTCCAAAAATCGAAGGATTGCACTCAACAGTTATTCCCGAAGTGCTGTTGACTGCTGGCATTCTTACGGGCTGGCTTGGCTCTCGAAACGAGGTCAAAGAAGCGGACGATTATGCGAGAGATTTAATCACTGAGAGTATCACGCTTTATGAAGCACTCGGAGACTCAAAGAGGGTTGCAGAAGCACGTACAGAACTCGCGGTTTGCTATTGGCGAGCAGGCGATAACGATTCAGCGCGGATCTGGTTTTCGACTGCACTGGAGAGACTAACTACAGAAGGCAACACGCGAGCGAATGCTTTGTTAGGCTTGTCCGTCGTGGAGTGGACGGCCTCGCGTTATGACGAATCTTGGAGAATCCTCACGACCAACGCGCCGCTATTCAGGAAGATCACAAACCACACGCTCAAAGGTTTCTATCACAATCAATCAGCAATGACGCTACGAGCACTCGCCACGGAGAGAAACCGAAGTGATTACTTTCAGCGAGCGATCAAACATTACGAGGAAGCTGACTATCATTTCACGCTCGCACGTAACACGGTCTATTGTGCTCACGTCAAAAACAACGTCGGCTATCTATTCTTTAAGCTCTCACGCTTTCGCAAAGCTCACGAATACTTGGACCATGCAAGACGCCTCTTAGTTAGTATCAAAGACAAGGTGAGAGTGGCCCAGGTTGATGACACTCGCGCTCAAGTCTTTCTCGCGCAGCAAGACTATGCGCAGGCTGAGGCTATCGCCCGTTATTCTGTTTCCAGTTTTAGGAAAGCCGGGCGTCAATGTTTTCTAGCTGAAGCATTGGTCACTCATGGGATTGCATTGGCGCGACTCACAAAGACTGTGCGGGCGCAATTAGCGTTGCAGGAAGCCGCCGAAGTTGCACAAAGAGCCGGAGCACTCAACCAGGCAGGGATCGCGGCCCTCACTCTGATCGAAGAAATAGAGCAGTTGCCCTTAGATCTGTTGTTATCCGCTTATGACAAAGCCAGCGAGTGGTTAGCCGAGGTTCAAAGTAAAGAACTGTTAGCGAGACTGAATCAGGCAGCGCGAAAAGTGATCGCAAGATTGCGGAGTGAGCAAAGACTGGAAGGCGCAGACGTACTTTTCAAGGGTTTATATTTTCCTGATGAAGTGTTGAAGTTCGAGCGTGGTCTAATCAGAGCCGCACTCACCGAAGTGAATGGCAGCGTAACCTATGCCGGCTCGCTTTTGGGAATCAGCTACCAACGACTAGCCCACATCATCGAAAAACGACATCCTGACTTACTGAAAGAGCGGAGTCCGGTGCGCCGCCGACCACGGCCAAAGAAGTGAGCGGCAGCGTCTGGACCACGCTACCGCTCCGCTTGATAACAGGAGTCGCCTTGCAATTGCTGGTGGAAATCTAGAATGGTTGAAAAGGACAGACAGTTGGAAGTCATTAACCCGGCGACTATGACGTTTCTTTTTCGACTGACCGAAGGCGAGTGTCATTTACAGCGCACTGGAACTTGCTCGCTGGATAGGAAACGAGCCGATAGAAGCCACGATGTAGGCGACGAATCAGATTATGATTTCTGTCCGAAACTGTTCAAGAGTCTCACGAGCGGCACCGTAAGATTGGCGCGGAAGATGCCCGTAGACATACTTCAATTTAAGTGCGGCCATTTCGCATTCAGTGACGGCCAGCATCGCACGTGTATCGCAAAGCGCAAGAATCTCACTATCGAAGCTGAAGTCTCCACAGACTCTAAAAGGTTGTGCCCATATTGCGAAGGTGAAACCTCCGATAACGCGATAGTCTGGTAAGCAACTAAGCAACGGTTGGTGATTAAAGTGGAAAGTATCGTTTCTACCGTAAAAATCATTTGAGAATCCCTGAATACCTTTACCTGGAAGGTGGTATATTCTCGTGAGAGCGATGATAAAGATTCTGACCAAATCCGACTTTTTCTTCGCATATTTACTGTTGCTGTTTATCGTCTGCGTCTTGATGGTAGCGATAACATGGTTGCGTGGCGCGGATGTGATCCCCGCGATTGTGACTTCCATTTTTGTTTTGGCGTTTCGAACGCTGGTTTTTGGTCTCCTTCGACTTAAGAATCGCCTAGATTCTGTCACGCCGCCTCACCCCAAAACTCCGGCATGATGCCCAATTCGTGAACGCGCCATTTAATGTGTGGAGTTAAAACCAACATCGTGACCAAGCGACCCAGCGACCCAGCGACCCAGCGACGGCTTTGCCTCATAAATGAAAGATACCGTAATAATCGGTGAGTTTCCTCAAAAATCAGATTGACCGATCCGCCAAACTACGGATGATCCTTTTCAAATTAGAATTCTAAATTCAAATCATCGTCAATAATGTCCTCAACTCGCACTCCTGCAACGCGAGCGTATGAAAGCAACGTCATGAGCGAAGGTTCATTCTTGTCGTGTTCGTACTTGGAAATATCGTTATAGGTCCGAACACCTAAGCGTTTCGCCAGTTGCGGCTGAGACAAACCGAGCTTGCGACGAATCAGGAATAGCTTTGCAGCTAGCCTCTGTGGGCGCGGTCGTGCGTAGCCCATTAGAGTTTCACTCCCAAAGCTTCGATCAACGCTTCCTGTGCCCGTGTAGCGCGTCCCTCGATTGCAACGCGATACAGGTCATAAGCGCATTTGTGAAAGTGACTGTGCGAATAAAGAACCTCTGCCGCTTCATTCAAAGCGTCGAGAGTGTCCGGCACGTTTGGCGGATTCACCTTTAGACTCTGAGCAAGGATCATCAAAAGACGCCCTAAACTCAAAGCTGATTCAGGATTGCCCGCGTAAGGCTGGAAAGCGATTTCCCAGTCCTCAGCATCAAGCGTATTCGCGTGGTCAGTGTTAGGATTATCCTGCATGGTCGATTCCTCTCTTAACGGTTAGGATCGATTGTGTAAGGGCTAGTGAGTGCTCGAACACTTGCTAGCCCGCTGTTTTTGGTCCGCGATTAATGACCAAAGGAAAGCCACAAAACTCTTTTGAACTTTGTCGCTTTCCTTTAGAATCGCGGCGTGCTAACGACTTTAATTCTCGCCCAAAGAGTGCTGGATCTCTTTGAGGAATGCGGAGCCACGGACGCCGAACGCGAAACCGCTCTTGATGTAGTCGAAGCTATTGTCCGCCGGAATCGGATTGACGGCGATGCGTTGCTTTCTCTTTCTTCTCCAGACGAGCAAGACGCTCCTTAACATCGGCCATGTCTTTAATGAGCTGATTGACTGCGTTAACGAGTTTTTCGAATTCCCGTTGCGCTCTTTTTGCTGCGATTCTGCTCGCTTCGTCTCCAAACGGCATAACACCTCCTGAAAATAAATCCTGTTTTAAACCGATGTTCGTTTGATCTCCGAATATGACGGAGCTAACTTACCAAACGTAGGCCGCGATACCTCTCCCTCAGAAAACATCACTTCTTTTTCTGTCGCGGTTTATTCCAGTAAGGACTCTTACAGTTCGGACATCGCTTAGGTTCCGTGTCTGCGTCGCGCGGCAACCATTCGTGCTCGCAACGTTCACACACCCAAAGCCAAACCGTTCTTTTTACTCTCGCCATGCGGCGGATGCTATCTCAAATAATATGCTCTGTCAAATAGCACTTTTAGATTGACTCACTATGCTATCTAAGATAACATAGGCGCATCGAAATTAACTCACACAAAAGGACGGATGCGATGACCGAAAAGCAGTTAACCGAACGTGAGATTAAAGCCCTTCAGATTGCGGCGAAGTCAAAGATCGTCCGCAAGGGAAATGCCTGGATCGTTCCTTCACAGGCCGGACATGGCGAGTATGAAGTTACTGAGGATCTATTTACACAACGATGCTCCTGTCCTGACTACGAATTCAGACAGGCTGCTTGTAAGCATGTCTATGCGGTTCAATACGTGATCGAGCGCGAGCGAACCTCAGACGGTCGCACGGTTGTCACTGAGACAGTGAAGGTCACGCGACAGACGTACACACAAGACTGGAAAGCCTACAACTACGCTCAGACTCACGAGAAATCGGAACTGCAAGCGTTACTCTACGAACTCTGCAAAAACCTTCCTGAGCCTGAGAAACCAAAAGGCAAGGGAAGACCGTCGCTATCGTTGCCGGACATCATCTTTTCAAGCGTGATGAAAATCTACAGCACGATCTCAGGGCGACGCTTTGATACGGATCTTCGCGACGCTAAAGCGCGTGGCTATCTCATGCGGTTGCCGCATTACAACTCAGTGTTTCGTTACCTCGAATCCGACGCATTGACACCGTACCTCTCCGAACTGATTACGCTCAGTGCTGCGCCTCTCAAATCAGTCGAATCAGACTTCGCGGTTGATAGTTCAGGATTCAGCACAGGTCAGTTTATGCGCTGGCTGGATGTCAAATACGGCACAAAGGAAGATCGTCGCCAGTGGCTCAAACTACACTTAATGTGTGGCGTCAAAACGAACATCGTCACGAGCGTAGAAGTCAGCGACGGTTATGCACATGATTACCACTACTTCAAAGGCTTAGTTGATCGCACGGCTGAATCAGGCTTTCAGATGAAAGAGGTTAGTGCAGATAAGGCGTATCTCGGTGCAGAGAACTTGCTGGCAACACTGCGCAAGGGCGCGATCCCCTACATTCCATTCAAGTCGAATTCAGTGCCACACGCAAATAGCTACGGCGCGAAGTCAGAACTTTGGACGCGCATGTATCACTTCTACGCGCTGCATCGTGGGGAGTTTTTAGAGCACTATCACAAGCGATCAAACATTGAAACAACCTTCCACATGATCAAGTCGAAGTTTGGTCAACGCTTGCGCAGTCGGACGCTAACGGCACAGATTAACGAAGCCTTGTGTAAGGTGCTTTGCCATAATCTGTGCTGTGTGATTCAGTCGATGCACGAACTAAACATCACGCCAGAGTTTCAGAGCGCGGCGTAAAAGGAAAGCCTGCGTTGCTACCAAATCGATAGCGTCCGCAGGCTTCATACCTTAGAATCTCACACGGCTCAATGCGGAGATTGCTGGCCGGATTCTACCCCTATGAGGATCGGCAAGCAAATAGCCGCGTTTCTAATAGGAAAAGGCGGGTTTGCTTCGTGGCCGAATCCTCTACTAATGAACCGTCCGGTCTGCAAAAGGCATATAGTTTCTACCGCGTGTTCCTACACGTATTGGCGGGCATCGGATTAATAACAACCATGTCCGCGTATCTTGCGGGCCTCAGTTTGACCACTTTATTAATCGTCGGCCTACCCACCATCACTCTTTTAGCAATAGCTGTCTTTGGTCGGGTCTATTGGTCTAACGTTCAGCCACTCAACAGCATTGGCGCATGGCGTCAAGACTACCAGCCTAAAGCGATACCGAGCACGTCACCGAGCGTAATAAACCCACCTGAACCTTTCAAGCCTATTCGCCGTTTCGGCATTCACTGGGATTCTGAATACAACCCGTTATGTCCGGTTGATGATACTTTCTTAGCAATGACCGAAAGCGGCAAATCACCAGCTACGGGAAAATACTTCGAGGTATTCCACTGCCCAAAGTGCAAAACCGACTATAGACTCCGCGATGACGGAGGAAACCCGATAAGAATCGGATTTGCAAAAAAGCGTGTTCGACTCAACGTATAAGGAAATTGATTTTTGAGGCAGAACGATCACTTACCGTAATAATCACCATTTTTGAGGCAAAGCCCCCAGCGACATAATATGTATTATCAGACGCGCAACATGGAGTTGGCTCTTCCCATTTGATTGAGGCTAGGCATCTTTTGGCAAGCGTATGCCCTCCTATGAATGCTTGCCCAATTCTCATCACTAATCCTACATGATTAACCTACTCTTCCTACAGTTCTCACTCATCATTTGGCGTTGGACGCTTTCCATTAGCAAAAAACTGAGCGGGCGCGCGTGGATTGGCTTGGCCGTTATTCATGCAGCGGTCGCGTTTGTCTCGTTTGAAGCTTACTCTGCCAAGTCCGTACCAGATTCTGCGATTCCACCGATCCGTTACATTGACACGAATCTTGTGGCGATGTCCGATCCTGTCTGCACTGCCAGCCACATGATGTGTAATCTGATTTGGACTACTTTACCCACCAGCAATACATTGACTTCGTGAAGCGATTTCCAGATCCCGATCTCGCAACATTTTTTAATTCTCCGGCAAACAGTGACGTTCGTCTGCGTATCGTCACTGAGTTGCCCGGGCTACCATCGGAGTCCTTTTACGGCGATATCAAGGTAAAGCCCCTACGGCTCCGACCATCCTTGGCAAATGACGATTTAAGCAGCTCTGGGGCACCGGCCAATTATGCTTCGGGTAACTTTCTTGGTGGATATTGTCCTCTTGCGATCTCCAGCAATAATCACCTGCTTAAGTCCACTCTCGGCGCCTTAAGGGACTTACCTGACTGGCTTCCTAGAATTCCAGGATCGCTTGATCGTCGCATAGTATTGCAGCTTCCCAGCGACGCACCGAACATTCTGACACCAGTGCAGCAAGTAGTGGCGATCTTGGTCGGGATCTTCACGAGCTTCTTCGCCGCTTTGAATACGCTTTTCGCATGGCAGGTCTACCGGCGGAGGAAAGCGCAGGAGATCCTGATTCAACTGCAGATAGCAAAGCTCCATGCGGAAAGAGCTGAGCGCGAGGCGAAAGAACGCAACGACGAAACAGCGCCCCGCATCATTCTCATTTCTTGAGGACAGTGATTCTCGATCTTTCTAAATCGCAAAGATTCAAGATCCAGGGGCGTAGTAGGACTTGCGGCTGGTGATGATGTATTCGGGGTGGCCCTTCACTTCGATCTTGATGCGGCGGCGTTGGCCGTCGCGGTTCTTGTTCGTTGGGTAGTAGCCGATGATGTAGCGTTGGTTGAGGTCGGCGATGATGCGGTTGTAGATGTTGGTTGTTTGTGATTGGGTTTCCAGGAAGTCGGCCCAGCCGCCGGAGAGTTGGGCTAAGTCGACCAGGGCTTGCTGAACTTTAAGCTCCTGGTCCAACCGAGCCTTAATCATTTCCGGAGTGAGTTTCCGGCGACGTTCTTCCTGACGTTTCTGAAAAGCCTCTCTTCCTTTCGAGGAAGCCTCCGCCCAGGCGCCAATGGCCCTGTCGTCATCCTCATTCAGTCGTTTAATTTGTTCGTCCTGCGAAAGCTCGAGCAACCGCATTCGCGGAATGATCGAGTAAATTGTGACTCGTGACTTCTCTGCCCGGCGATACACATCGTCGAGACTAAACTCCGTCATGCTGGTGTTCTGCAGCTTTCGTCTCTGTTCGATTTGTTCCTGCACTTCGCGAACCAGCTCGGGCGGCACATCCTTCGGCACTTCATAAACGATGAGCGAATTACGCAGGTATTCGAGCTCATCCCCATCTGTTTGAAATACGATGATGGGATTTTGATCTTCGTCGTCAAAACTCTCATTCAGCGTGGCCATCAACGCACTGTATTGCGCGCTGCGGCCGAACTTTGGCCGCTTCCCACCGACACCAAGAAACCCGCCTTTGCCACGAGTTCGATCGAGCAGTGAGTCCAGCCCCCTTCGCAACTCTTGTTTGTTGTGAGTGAAGTCGACCAGGAGCTCGACGTCGTCAGTAACAATGGCCATTCGATCGTATGGTCCAAGTTTATCGACAAAGCCTTTCGCCGCTTCGATACTGTCAGCGATGTAAGGAAACTGACTGCGACTGTAATCGATGATCAAAACGATCGAACGTGGAAGACTCGTGTTGTTCCCCAGCACAAAATGGCCCACCTGCTGCGCTACGCCATCCTCGCTAACTTCAAAGTCAGTCGCGGAGAGATTACGAATCGGGCGTCCCTGACGATCGGTGACCAACACGTCGGAGGTCACGAGCGACGTTTCGATGCGAATAACGTCGTCGTCCGTACCACCACTTCCCTGCTCGTTGATTACCGCCTGCTTCTTCTCAGGGTCCCATTTGAGTTTCTTGAGACTGGAGCCGAAGTCTTTGAGTGTCGGTTTTTCTCGAGACTGCGATTGGGCGAATGTATTGGTGAACAGACCAAAGGCTGTAATTAGGGCGAGGAGAAAAATAGAATATGATCGAACGTACTGTAGGGGCGGCTCTCCGTGGCCGCCCGTGGTTTTGAATAGACGTTTTGCCAGAAGATCCCTTCCAAACCACGGGCGGCCACGGAGGGCCGCCCCTACAGTACGTTCGACATAGTCCACAACTTGATCGTTCGCTTTCTTAGTCGATCACATACCAGCTTCAGCGTGCTTGCGCAAGACGTCGAGAAAAGCTGCGGCGGCGGGAGAAAAGTTTGCGCCGCGACGGTGGGCAGCCCAGAGCGTGCGGTTGTGAGTAAGTCCTCGCACCGGCACACTTACCAAAACTCCTCGCTCCAACTCTTCCTTCACACACATACGCGGTACAAATGCTAGCCCCACTCGCTTCTGCACGAACCGCTTAATAGTCTCGATCGTCGCAAGCTCGAGTGTGATGTTTAGCGGTGTGTGTTGTCTGGCAAACGCTTCAATCACTTTGACGCGTGATCCGGAGTTCACGTTGTGTGCGACAAACGGTTCGTTCCCAAGGTCTTTGATCTTAACTGCCGGCCGTGTCGCGAGCGGATGCTTGGGACTCATGATTAAAACCAGTTCGTCTTTAAGGACTGGAAACGCCTCGAGGTCGCGATCACCCGGTTCTGACGCCATCAACGCGAAGTCGACATTGCGCTCGATAACTTCGCGCGGCAGCCGGTTCGACACGTGTCGAAATATTTCGACCTTAACTTCCGGATGCCGTTCGCGATATTTCAGAATGAGCTCCGGCAGAAGATAGAGCGACGTGCTCTCATTCGCACCCGCTCGAATGAGCCCGCGTTTCAGACTCTGCATTTCGGCAATCGCCTGCCCCACCTGATCCCGCAGACCCAGAATGCGCTGCGCATAGTCATAAACCACCTGCCCTGCCTCTGTGAGAACGGGTGTTTTCTGAGTGCGATCCAAGAGCGGAAGACCTATCTCTTCTTCCAAACGGCGAATAGCGATGCTGACCGCCGGCTGTGTCCGAAAGACCTTGTCCGCGGCTTTTGAAAAGCTTTTTTCCTGTACGACGCGCGAGAAGTATTCCAATTGGGCCATTTCCATAAGCGTGAACTTTTTACCACACCGTGCCAGAGTAGTCGATGAATCAGGTTTATTATTATCTTAAAAGAATAAATTGTACAAACGCTGGCAATGAAGGCTAGAGTCGCAGATCCCTGTTTATGATAGCGCGACAACACATTGATAACCGCTTCCCGAACGTAGCACTGGATCCGTTTGCCGATATGCCGACAGGCGCTGAGATGCTCATCCAGGCACTCGTAGCCGAAGGTGTGGACACGATTTTTGGCTATCCGGGCGGGGCTGTTCTTCACATCTATGACGAACTGTGGCGGGC
>DATEIS010000130.1:0-6523 GCA_035278765.1 Pyrinomonadaceae bacterium
CTAAATGGCTTTCAAATCTATCTTCAGTCTGTTTTCCAGCGATCTCGCCATTGACCTCGGGACGGCAAATACCCTCGTTTATGCAAAAGGACGCGGCATCGTCGTGTCTGAACCTTCTATCGTTGCGATTAATAAAGTAACAAATCAGGTCGAAGCCGTCGGACGCGATGCGAAAGATATGTTGGGCCGCACTCCCGGAAACATCGTCGCCATTCGGCCCATGAAAGACGGTGTCATTGCGAACTTCGAAGTCACTGAGAAGATGTTGCAGCACTTTATTCGCAAAGCTCACAACGGAAAAACGTGGGTCAGTCCGCGTGTCGTAATTGGAATTCCGTCGGAGATAACTCAAGTCGAACGACGTGCTGTTGAAGACTCGGCTTATCGAGCTAAAGCGTCTGAGGTCTATCTCGTCGAAGAAGCGATGGCAGCAGCGATCGGCGCAGGACTTCCGATCACAGAGCCGCATGGAAACATGGTCGTCGACATCGGCGGTGGCACAACCGACATCGCAGTGATCAGCTTGAGCGGAATTGTTTACTCGCGCGCGGTGCGTGTCGCCGGCAATGAGATGGACGAGGCAATTATTCAGTACATCAAGCGCAAGTACAATCTGTTGATTGGTGAACGAACCGCCGAAGCGATCAAGATCGAATTGGGCTCGGCGTATCCCCTCGATGAACCACTCTCGTTTGAAGTGCGTGGTCGTAATCTTATCGAAGGTATTCCAAAGACAATCACGATCACGGACGAAGAAGTGCGCGAAGCACTCGCTGATTCGATCTCAACGATCATCAACGCCGTGCGTGTTGCATTGGAACGAACTCCCCCCGAACTCTCAGCAGACATCGTCGAGCGCGGCATCGTACTGACAGGCGGCGGCGCACTGCTGAAGAATCTCGACAAGCGGCTCTCGATCGAAACCGGATTGCCGGTATCACTCGCCGACGACCCCCTTGCGTCGGTGGTGCTAGGCACAGGCAAAATGTTGTCGGACTTCGATCTGCTCAAGCGCGTTAAGTGGGAAAACACGATGGTTAGCGGCATGTGACACTGTCTGTGTAATCTGTGTAGTCTGTGGATTAGGTTTAGCGCGTGGCTTTTGTTCGCACACAAAAAGAGATTCGACAACGAGCACCCATCTGGCTCGTGACCCTCCTTGTCGCCAATCTCATCATCATGGCTGTCGACGCCCGAGATGCGGACGGCCGGCAGAAGATATTGCGCGTCTGGACGCAGACTTTTGCGTCGCCCCTGCAAACGACGTCTTCAAAAGTAACCGGCGCCACTTCAGGCTTTTTCCAGCAGATCTGGAACTTTCGCAGCACCGCCCGTGAAAACGAACAACTCCGAGAACGCCTGACGCAGGTTGAGACAGAACTTCACACTGCTCAACAGGCAGCTGCAGAGAATGAACGCCTGCGGTCGCTGTTGAATCTGAACGAGCAGACCGACATCAAGAAAGTTCCCGCTCGTGTGATCGCTCGCGATCCTTCAGTGTGGTTCAATACGATCACGATCAATCGCGGCACCAGCTCGGGAATCGCCGTCAACATGCCGGTCGTTACTGCCGGTGGAATCGTCGGACGCATCATCACTGTCAGTCCCTGGGCCTCGCAGGTGATGCTGATCACTGACGAGAAGGCCGGTGCGGGCGCCGTGGTGGGCCAACTCGGACAATCAGGCGCACTCGGTTCGATCAAAGGCCGAGCAGATCTCGGTGTCGCTCTGATAGAAATGCGTTACGTCTCCGGTCTCGAGAAAGTCGAGAACGGCGATTACGTGATGACGACTGGACAAGACGGAATTTATCCGCCGGGTTTGAATGTGGGCCAGGTTGTTGAAGTGAAGAGTGGAACGGCGACGACGGCCCATCAGATTCTCATTCAACCCGGCGCTCAACTCGATCATTTGGAGGAAGTCGCCGTACTGCTCTACCGCCCCCCGCCGCGTTCTGTACCTGAACAGAGTCCGCAACCCCCGGAAAGAACCAGGAGATGATGTTATTGCCGATTGCCAATTGTCGACTGCCAATTGGTTGTGTGCTGCGCGCTAGGTCAAATGTTGCCAATCGGCAATCGGCAATTGGCAATCGGCAATGCTTCTATGTCGCATATTAAGATTGCCGTAGTTTTATCGGTCGCTATCGTCCTACAGCTTCTGCTGCGCGAAGTTTGGCGGCCGCTGGCTTACATCGACTTTCCCCTCGTAGTAGTTGTTTACATTGCTTTGCAGCGCGACGCCTGGAAAGCACTGCTCGTGGGGACGCTCGCGGGATTGATCATTGACGCCGGAAGTGGCGGACTGGTTGGCGCCGGTGGTTTTTCGAAGACACTGACCGCGTACATCATCTATTTCGCTGCGACGCGCGTAAATCTTGAAAATCCGCTGTTGAGAATTCCGGTGCTGGCCGCCGGTTCCGTGCTCGACTCGGCAATATACGTTTTTTGGCACCGTGCGTTGGGCTATCCACCGACCGTGCCGTTTGTGCAGACGATGTCTTACAAGCTGATTGCCACCACGATCGTGGGAACCCTCGTGCTTTACCTGCTCGATGCTGTCGTGGCAGAGCGTTCGGCACAAAGCCGTCAATTCGCGAATCGGCGCCGCGTTGCGCGCCGCTCGACGGGACCGTTGCGGAGGAGATAAGGCTGCGGAGGGGTGGCACTCCGTGGCCACCCCTCCGCGGAACTCAATACAACTAAGTACAAAGAACGAAGCACTAAGTACGAGTAATCACAATGAAATTCGAAGACTCATCTCAAAACCTTCGTGCTCGCCTTCGCTTTATCCAGGCGCTGGTCGTGCTCCTGCTCGGCGTGCTCAGCATTCGTCTCTACGTGCTCCAGGTTGTCAGAGGTGAGCGATACGCCGAAATCGCTGAAAATCAGCGCCGGCGCCGGCTGCCAATCCTCGCACCGCGTGGCGTAATCTTCGATCGCGAAGGCCGTGTAGTCGTCGACTCGCGCCCGATTTACAACGTGATCCTTTCGCGCGAAGACGTTAAGGACAAGGATCTCTCCACCCTCATCGAGCCATTATCCGAAGGCCTCGCGGTAGACCAAGACATCCTGCGCGAGCGATTCGAAGTCGTGAAAACGATGCCGGCGTTCGAGTCAATTCAAGTGAAACAAGGCGCCACGCCGGGCGACATCGCCTGGGTCGAGGCTCATAACCTCGAATACCCTGAGCTGCGTGTCGAGCAACAACCGCAACGCCGGTATCCTTTGGACGGATCGCTCGCTCATGTGCTCGGATACGTCGGAGAAATCAGTCCCGAACAACTCGCAAAACAAAGTTATAAAGACAAAGGTCTCAAACCCGGCGACATCATCGGCCTGAGCGGTGTCGAGCAGATCTACGACGATTACCTGCGTGGCACGGACGGTTATCGCGAAGTTGTCGTGGATAGTCGTGGCCGCATTCAGGATGAGATTGAAACTGTCGCGCCAATACCCGGTCGCGACCTGGTAATGACAATCGATCTCGATCTACAACTCGCCGCCGAAGAGCAACTGAGAAATTCAGCTACAAAGCGCGGTGTACTCATCGCAACCGATCCGAACAACGGCGAGATTCTCGCGCTCGCGTCGGCGCCGTCGTTTGATCCAAACCTGTTTTCACAACGAATCACGACTAAAGCAGGGCGTGCCGAGTACGTAAAGCTTTTGAACGATCCGGAGACTCCCTTAATCAATCGTGCGGTTCAGAGTAAATACCCCCCGGGTTCGACGTGGAAGATCCCGATGGCCGTTTCCGGTTTGAAACAGGGAGCAATCACGCTCGAACATTCGAATCTGGTCTGCGGCGGCGGTATCACGATTGGCAACAAGTTCACGCGTTGCATGGGCAATCACGGATCGCCGGATGTTAAGACCGCCATCACACACTCGTGCGACGGTTATTTCTATCGTCTCGGATTGAAGATGGGTATCGACGGCATCGTCGAGATGGTTGACGAATTTGATCTCAACAAGCGCACCGGAATCGATCTTCCGAATGAGGTGCTTAGCTCGACGCCTTCGCGTGAATTCAAACGAAAGACGTGGCCGCGTGATCCGGAATGGCGTGATATCGATACGGTGTATGCATCGTTCGGACAGGTCTACGACATCATCACGCCGATTGCGTTGCTAAGAACGATTGCCGGTATCAGTGTGGATGGACGTCTGTATATCCCGCACGTCCTAAAGGAAATCAAACCCGTCGGCAATCCGGGAACGCCCGACTATCGTGGCCCGGTTGCATTCAAGCCACTCGATCCAGAACGTCCGAATCCGAAAGTAGTACCGATTCCGGAAGCCATCGATCAGGCTGTGGTCGAAGGCATGTGGCGCGTGGTAAACGGAGGCGGCACAGGCGCGCGCATTCAGATGGCTGGATTCGACATCGCCGGCAAGACAGGAACGGCACAGGTAGTCGGACTCGGTAAGGACGTCGGCAAGAACAAGGACCACTCTTGGTTTGTCAGCTACGCTCCGGCATACAAACCGGAAATCGCGCTGGTGGGACTGATCGAAAACTCAGGTTTTGGCGGCAGTCACGCTGCCCCCGCGGTTCGTGGCATTTACGATGTTTACTACCGCAAGACGCGTCACGAAGAACCGCCGGGCGCCGCGTCAAAACAGATCGCGAAGAAACAAGAAACTCCGGCTCCTGAAACAAAACCGGCCGCCAAGCCTAAACCCGTGGCAGCCGCACAAACCGCAGTAAATAACTAATCTGTGTAATCTGTTGGAATAGATGGTCGCGATAATTCACAAACGTAGTTGGCGTGATTTTGACTGGATTCTGGCGTTGCTGGCCATCGGCATCGTGCTGTTCGGCACACTTCAGATTCGCAATGCGCAGCCAACTGAGACTTACTGGGTCAAGCAACTCATCGGACTCTCAATCGGTCTGGTTGCGATGCTCGCGATCGCTTTCACCGACTACCGTCGTCTACTCAATCTCGCACCAGCTTTTTATGTCTTTGGTCTGATCCTGCTCATCCTCGTCCTATTGCCGGGAATCGGTTTGAAGATCAACGGTCAGCGGGCGTGGATCAAGGTGCCAGGCATCGGACAGTTTCAGCCGTCCGAATTTGTAAAAGTGACGACCGCGATGATGCTCGCGCGTTACTTTGGCAAGAACCGTGTCGAGGTGCTGGCGCTCAAGGAGATGATTATCGGCGGACTGATTCTCGCACTGCCGATCGGATTGATTCTCCTGGAGCCGGATGCTGGTTCAGTGCTGACATATCTTCCGATTCTGGCGGTCGTGCTTTTCTTGTCCGCGATCAAGTTGAGACTTGTCGTAATCAGCGCTGTGCTGGCGGTTGTTCTGATTCCTGCTGCTTACATGGTGGGGGTTAAAACCGGGGCTGTGAAAGCCTACCAGCAGGAACGAATAAACGTGATCTACGATCCGGAGAAGGCGGATCGGAAGGGTATCGGTTATCACACGTGGCAATCGATCCTGACTGTTGGCGAGGGAGGATTGTTCGGGTCGCGCTCATCTGTGGCGTACTCACAGAGCGGCCTGAAGTTTTTACCTGAGCCCCATACTGATTTTATTTACGCTGTGACCGCGGAAAACACAGGGTTCGTAGGCTGTATTCTCGTGCTGCTTGCTTACATCATCCTGATATCACGTCTAATCACGGGCGCCCGGCGCGCGTCCGATCGAATGGGAATGCTCTTTATCATGGCGTTCGTGGGTGGACTGACGTTTCAGATCTTCATCAACATCGGCATGGCTTTGGGCATCTCGCCCGTAATCGGCGTTCCCCTGCCGTTGATGAGCGCCGGCCTCGCGTCGCTCATCGCAACCTTCATCGCGATCGGGTTCGCGATCAGCGTTCAGTTACGACGATTTGTGAATTAAATATTTGTCGTATCCCGCGCGCACGAGGCCTTCGAACGCTCCCCACACTTCCTCCGGAATTTCCTGTGCAATCTGATAACCGCGCGCCGGGTAGAGTTTAATCCGCTGTAGATCGCCCACCATGATACTTACAACATCGGATGGCGAAAGATTGCGATTGGCGTACTCAGCGAGGTAATCGCGAAACGACACCTGCGGCGAAGTCACAATCAATTCTTTCTCAGGCCACATTTTGCGAAACGTCGCGTAACTGCGACGCTCCATGTATGGCTTCTGCACGAGAATGAACTTGTGTGGGTTCAGGCCACGCTCGGCTAAGAGGCGTTTTGTGAGTTCGATGTTCTCGCCGGTGTTGGTCGAGTGTGGCTCAACCAGAATACTTTCGCGAGGCACACCTAAACTCTCGGCGATGCGAGCGAATCGTTCTGCTTCGGGTTCGCTCCAGAGTGTTTTGGTGATAGCACCTTGCCCGCCGGAAAAGATGAGTAGCGGCGCCCAGCCGTCGAGAAATAATTGTGCGCCTCGTTCGGCAACTCGTTCGTCATGACTGCAAAGCACGAGGATCGCATCTGCCTTCGCAACCTCGTGCTTCATCAAGTGATAATTCCAGATCGTTTCGGCTAACGTTTCGATTTGAGTATCCATCAGCGATTGAATT
>DATEIS010000131.1:0-9167 GCA_035278765.1 Pyrinomonadaceae bacterium
GGCCGTAGCTCATGCAGCACAGGGACAAGTAAGCAGGGGCGAGACGATCTTTCTACTCACCACGTTGCGGAGCTTTGGTCATGATGGATTGGAGGCTGCGTTGCGATCCATCGGGCGTGTTGATGAAGTAACAGTGTTGGACCAGGGCGCCGAAGATGCAAACGAAGCCGTCAGTCAAAGAAAGGTTGAGAAACCGCTCTATCTACCGGAATCTACTGGACTGACGTCACTCACAATACTCGCGCCGCGAGTTCGTTTTCCGGGTTCACTCGTTGAGAGTGTCCAACGCGCTGATGCAGAGAAGTTGTTCGCCGCGGTTGAAAAAGCGGCGAGCGCGAGCATTG
Source organism: Pyrinomonadaceae bacterium (assembly GCA_035278765.1). Classification (GTDB taxonomy): domain Bacteria; phylum Acidobacteriota; class Blastocatellia; order Pyrinomonadales; family Pyrinomonadaceae; genus PSRF01. Next base: position 345 of record DATEIS010000131.1, read on the forward strand.
AACCAGCGCGTCGATATTTGTCGTTTTCGCTGCACCAGTCCCAGACTCCGCGTCAGGACGCGTTTTCATCAACTGCAAACCTGCTGAAGTCGTTCGCCGATGTTCCCTCTGTGTCGGGCCACGAGCGACCGGTTCGGGAAGCAATCATCGCGGCGCTACCTGCGTGGGCTCGTCCGGTCGCGCGTACTGACAACGAAGGAAATCTGATCGTCGAAGCTGGCCCAGATCGCGATCCGGTGATGTTCATCGCGCACCAGGATGAAGTCGGTTTTGAAGTAACCAACATCGCTGCGGATGGCACCGTGTCGTTACGTACGCGAGGCGGACTCTTTCCGTCGTTATGGGAAGGACAGCCAGCGCTCCTTCACTTCGATCGCGCGGGAGAAGCACCACTGGCCGGCGTCTTCGTTCCGCGAGCCACGGCCACAACGAAACAACCGGAAGCGTTGACCGCATGGTTTGGAATGGATGCTGAAGGGTTGAAGAAACGAGGAGTTAGCAACGGTTTATCTGTTACTGCTTTTAAGAGTGCGACTCGTTTAGGTAACAGTCGCTTCACTGCCCGTGCGCTTGATGATCGTGCGGGTTCGACGGCGCTCGTGCTTGCGGCAAGGAGAATCACGCCGGCAACGCTCAAGCGTAAAGTTATCTTTTCGTGGTCTGTACGGGAAGAAACGGGGCTCGAGGGCGCGATCGCGCTGGCGAAGCAGTATGGTTCGTCGGTGAAGAGAGTTTACAGCGTTGATACGTTTGTCTCGTCTGATTCGCCGGCTGAGAGTACGCGCTTCGCGTATGCGCCGCTCGGGCGTGGCGCAGTTATTCGGGGGCTCGACAACTCGGCGGTCGCGCCGCTTCCGGAACTTGATCGAATTCTGAATATCGCGCGGACGAATGCGATACCGATCCAGGTGGGCGCCACGAATGGTGGTACGGATGGATCGGATTCGTGCGGTATGGTGTGCTGCACGTTAGTTTGTCGTGGCCCGGACGGTACAGTCACTCGCCAGTTGAGGTGCTCGATCTTCGAGATTTGCAGGCGCTGGAGAAGCTCATTTATTCGATCGCGATCGCGCCTTGAGGTAGTTGGTGACAGGATTTACAAGATTTGCATGATTGAAAAGATGCGACTCATCATCCTTCTATGTCTTCTTATTCTCCCGTTGCAGGTATTCGGTCAACAAGATCTGACGCGGTCCGTCAATCCATTCATCGGGACCGGCGGACATGGTCACACATTCCCGGGCGCGATCGTTCCGTTCGGCATGGTCCAACTCAGCCCTGATACACGACTCACCGGCTGGGACGGCTGCTCCGGTTATCACTATTCAGACTCGGCCATCTACGGCTTCAGTCATACGCACCTGAGCGGCACGGGTATCTCTGATTACGGCGACATTCTGTTGCTACCCACTCTTAAACGCGCCCGCTCCGCGCGTTTCCAGCATAGCAATGAAACTGCCACGCCCGGTTACTATTCGGTCAAGCTCGACGACGACAATATTTTTGTCGAACTCACCGCCACCGCTCGCACCGGTCTGCATCGTTACACTTTCCCCAAAACTGAAGACGCAAACGTCATCATCGATCTCGCGCACCGCGACAAAGTCATCGACTCTGAGCTTCAAGTCATAAGCAACACGGCGATCGTTGGCTGGAGACGGTCGCAAGCCTGGGCCAAAGATCAGATTGTTTATTTTGCCGCCGAATTTTCGCAGCCGTTTACGTCACGCGACACTACGGATGATTTAAGAACTTCCTTCCGCTTTGACATACGCAGCGGCGCTCCCTTGCTGGTGAAGGTTGGAATCTCGTCAGTTGATGTTGATGGTGCGTTAAAGAATCTGAACGCGGAGTTAAGTCACTGGGATTTCGACAAAGTTAAAGCAGAGGCGAAAGCAGCATGGAATCGTGAACTCAACAAGATGGCGGTCACGGGCGGGACAGACGCGCAGTTGACGAATTTTTACACCGCGATCTATCACGCGATGACTGCGCCTAACCTCTTCATGGACGTTGACGGTCGTTACCGCGGCCGAGACTTTAAGATTCACAAAGCCGAAGATTTTTCGAACTACACCGTCTTCTCGTTATGGGACACGTTTCGCGCCGCACATCCGCTCTACAACATCATCGATCAAAAGCGCACTCGCGATTTCATCCGCACGTTCCTCGTGCAATACGAGCAGGGTGGGCGTCTGCCCGTTTGGGAGTTGGCAGCTAATGAAACTGACACGATGATTGGTTACCACGCTGTTTCAGTCATCGCCGACGCGGCGGCGAAGGGAATCGATGGCTTTGATTTGAATAAAGCTTACGAGGCGATGAAACACAGTGCCGAGTTCAGACAGCATCGTGGACTCGGCGCTTACATCGACCAGGGCTTTATCTCGATGGAAGATGAACGCGAGTCAGTGTCGAAGGTGCTCGAATACGCGTATGACGATTGGTGCATCGCCGAAGTCGCGCGCATGCTCGGCAAAACAGCCGATTACGAGCGTTATCGCGCCCGCGCGCAGTCGTACAAAAATGTCTTCGATTCTTCAACGGGCTTTATGCGGCCGCGTAGCAACGGGAATTGGCTCGAGCCATTCGATCCGCGTGAGGTCACGTTTGGATTTACGGAAGCAAATTCGTGGCAGTACACGTTCTTTGCGCCCCACGATGTCAGCGGTCTCATCGCGTTGATGGGTGGTCGCCGGAAATTTGCGGAGAAACTCGATCAGTTGTTTGCGGCAGACAGTCGCACTACGGGTCGCGAGCAAGTAGACATTACGGGATTGATCGGTCAGTACGCGCACGGTAACGAGCCGAGTCATCACATGGCCTATCTTTACAACTACGTGGGCCAGCCGTGGAAGACACAGTCGCGCGTGCGCCAGATCATGGACCAGTTTTACAAGCCTGATCCGGATGGATTGATCGGCAATGAAGATTGTGGGCAGATGTCGGCATGGTATGTATTGAGTGCGGCAGGGTTTTATCCGGTGACGCCTGGATCGACAGTTTATGTGATCGGGTCGCCGTTGTTTCCGGAGGTACGATTCAATCTGGAGAATGGCAAGTCGTTTGTAGTTCGAGCTGTGGGAGTTTCGGAGCGCAATGTATACGTTCAGTCGGCGACTCTGAATGGAAAGCCTTATCCCAAGTCGTTTCTGCTGCATAGTGATCTGATGGCCGGAGGCGAAATTATTTTTCGAATGGGACCACGGCCGAATTTGAAGTGGGGAACCGGGGCAGGGAACGAGCCTGTTGCGCGCATTGCCGGTCGTGAGATTGTTCCGGTTCCGGTAATCAAGGCGGCGGGGCAAACATTTAGAGGGCGACAAGAAATCTCACTGGCGGGAATCGGGAATCTCTATTACAGCACCGACGGGTCAGAACCTAACACTAACTCACGAAGATTTACCAAACCATTTTTCATCGATGCCGATACAACAGTGAAGGCGTTTGCTGTTGCTGGTGGTAGCCGCAGTCTGGTTGTTACTGCGAAGTATCACCGCATCCCACATGATTGGAAGCTCACCTTGCAGTCAAACTACAGTTCGCAATACACAGGCGGCGGCGATCTTGCTTTGATCGATGGCATTCGCGGAACTACAAACTGGAGCGGCGGCGCATGGCAAGGCTATCAGGGCAAGGATCTGATTGCTTTGATAGATCTTGGAGAAGTGCAGCAGGTTTCGAAGGTTGGCGCAGGTTTCCTTCAGGACATTGGCTCGTGGATTTGGCTGCCGAGTCGCTTTGAGGTTGAGCTATCGACCGACGGCAAGGCGTTTGATCCAGTCATTTCGATCGTGAATGACGGTTCAGAAAAACGTGAGGGTGCGATTACAAGAGACTTCGTAAAATCGATCACGCCGAGGAAGGCCCGCTACATACGAATTCGAGCGCTGAACTTCGGAAAGATCCCCGCATGGCATCCGGGAAGCGGAGGCGATGCGTGGATCTTTGCCGACGAGATCATTATTGAAAAATAGGTCCTATAAGAGCTATAGGACCTATTCCTTTCTACCAATCCAACGTAAATTCGTAATTGTCGGCGCCACCGCGTGAATCCTTGATCCGAATGATCGCGGTGAAATCGTTATCGCGCGATGGTTGTTGTTCGATGAAGATGTCGCCGCGACCGCGGTTCTTTGTCAGTCTCACCGAGACCCGGCGAAGAGGTAGTGAATTGGAGAAGTTCGGCTGGCTGTCGTAATACGGAGTGCCGCCGATAGTTTCGACGTCTGCCGAGCCGCCACGAATTCTAATGCGCACGTCGTCGTCAACGCGGCCTCTCCACGTCATACGGCCGCTACGATCACCTGTGTCGGGGGGAAATGGTCCGGGATTTTGATTAGAGGAAACCTCACGGGCTATATCTGACAGCAGCCGCTGAATGCTGAACCACGAATTCCGCTGCAAGTTATTTTGCTCTACGGAACGCGCCAGGCGTGAAAGAACATCGAAAGCCTCGCGCAGATCCTGGTTGCGACGACGATCGACCACCATGCGATAAAAAATCCGCGACGACGCTCCAAACTGTTGGGTGATCATCACGGCCTCGATGTCGGTCCGGTTGTTGCGGGTTGAATTTGTGTAACTGCTATAGTTCGCATCTGCCAAGTCATCGGCCTCACGCGACAAGCGCGATGCCAGGTCAGTCAATCGGTTTGATTGGTTAAATTGGCTGAATGCCGGTGTAGCAAACAGCCCGATTGCAATCACGACCAAAAAGCTTCTAGTGAACATAGCTCCTCCTCGGTTTCATTCTCCCATGCTCACAAACGATAATTCCTTCCCTCGGCGCGTGTGTCAATAGGCGATTTGGTATAATGGGGGCGTTTGAAAACGGTTGGGATGGCCCAACAAGGAGTTAAAAGATGAGTTGGAACGAATCTTCGTTTGTTTCCGCCGATGTTCGAGATACTCGGGTAACGGCGTTTTTGAGCAAAGTTTACGGGTGGATGTTTCTGGGGCTGTTGATCACGGCTGGGACTGCCGTGGTCGTCGCTTCTTCGCCCGTGTTAATAGAAACTCTGATTGCTAATAGAATCTTGTTCTGGATCCTGCTGTTTGCGCAGCTCGGACTGGTGTTCTACCTATCAGCACGGGTCAATCAGGTGGCGCCGGCAACGGCGGCAGTGCTCTTCCTGCTGTACTCCGCGATGGTAGGGGTAACGTCGTCGGTCATATTCCTGATTTACACCGGCGCCTCGATCATGTCAGCCTTTGTGGTTACCGCTGGAATGTTCGGAGCGATGGCCGTGTTTGGCACCGTCACGAAGCGCAGTCTCGCAGGCGTAGGCCAGTTCATGTTCATGGGACTGATTGGTCTGATCATCGCATCGGTCGTTAGTCTCTTCTGGTATAACGACGTGCTGATGTTTGTGATCAACGTGGTGGGTGTGCTGGTATTTACCGGTTTGACTGCCTACGATGCTCAGAATCTCAAACAGATGGCCGTGGCATTGCCGGATGGACGCGTCGGATCCTATGCCATAGTCGGGGCTCTCTCGCTGTATCTCGACTTCATCAACCTCTTCTTCTTCATCCTAAGGTTGATGGGCGGCCGCAGAAACTAAGCCACAAAAGGCACATAAAGCACAAAGGCACATACCGGAAATAATCGTTATGTGCTTTTTGTGCCTTTTGTGCTTTTTTGTGGCTTAACTCTTGGTGGCGAACCCTCGTTTCTTCATCAACGCATCAATCTTCGGATCGCGCCCGCGGAAGCCACGATAGGCGTCGGCCGGATCGATGGTGTTGCCAACTGAGAAGACATTCTTGCGCAGGCGTTCTGCCACTGCGCGATCGTATGGTCCCTTTCCTTCAACGAAAGCCCCGAAAGCGTCCGCTGTGAGAACATCCGACCAAAGGTAACTGTAATACCCCGCCGAGTACGAATCGCTTGAAAAGATGTGCAGGAATTGCGGTGTGCGATGGCGCATCACGATCTCTTTCGGCATCCCGAGTTGGGTGAGAGTTTCGCGCTCGAATGCGTCGGGATCGATCTTGCGGTCACCTGCAAGATGCAACTTCATGTCGACCAGCGCCGCCGCCAGGTATTCGACTGTCGCAAACCCCTGATTGAAGGTCGCCGATCGTTTGATCTTGTCGACGAGTTCCTGCGGAATCGGTTTTCCGGTTTGGTAGTGAAGCGCGAAGCGTTGCAGCACTTCAGGCGTTGAGAGCCAGTGTTCGAGAAGCTGCGACGGAAACTCAACATAATCTCGAGCGACGGCCGTTCCCGACAACGACGGATACGTGACGTTGGAGTTTAGGCCATGCAGCGCGTGTCCAAACTCATGGAACATTGTCGTGGCGTCGTCCCACGAGATCAGCACCTGTTCGCCGGGTTTGCCTTTCACGAAATTCGAGTTGTTGGAAACGATCGTCGTGATTTCACCATTGACACGTTCCTGCGTGCGATAGGCATTCATCCATGCGCCTGAGCGTTTTCCAGCGCGCGCATAAGGATCGAAATACCAGAGACCGATGTGTTTCTTTGAAGTCTTATCCGTGACTTCCCAGACGCGGACGTCAGGATGAGCAACAGGAACATTTGTTACCGGCGTGAAGTTGAAGTTGAAGAGCTCGCCGGCGACCCAGAAGATTCCTTCACGGAGTTTCTCGAGTTGGAGATAAGGCTTTATCTCGTTCTGGTCCAAATCGTATTTCGCTTTTCTCACCTTCTCCATGTAGTAACGATAATCCCACGGCTCGATCTTGATCTTTGCGCCTTCTTTATCGGCGAGTGCCTGCATGTCGGCCACTTCCTCGTGCACGCGCGCGACCGAAGGCTTCCAAACCGCTTCCATCAATTCCATGGCCTTTTCAGGAGTTTTCGCCATCGAATTTTCGAGACGCCAATGCGCGTGTGTGGGGAAGCCGAGAAGTTTTGCGCGCTCAGCGCGGAGCTGCAGAATTTCGGTGATGATCGCGTTGTTGTCGTGCTCGCCGCCGTTGTCGCCGCGGTTGACGAACATACGCCACGCCTTTTCGCGCAGGTCGCGACGATCGGAGTAAGTCAAAAACGGATCGATCGATGATCGAGTGTTCATGATCACCCACGTGTTTGGTTGTTTCTTCGACTCTGCGGCTGCAGCGGCCGCATCACGAAGCGACTGCGGCAATCCGGCAAGTTCATCCTCACTCTTTAACACCAGAAACTGATCGGTTTCTTCAGCGAGCACGTTCTGGCTGAACTTTGTGTACAGACCCGCGAGCTGTTGATTGATCTGCGAAAGACGTTTCTTCGAGTCAACATTCAAGCGTGCGCCGGCGCGAACAAAGTTTGTGTAGTAGAGCCAGGTTAGACGCTGCTGTTCCGGATTCAACTTCGCTTTGGCGGGTGAGTTGTAAACAGCTTCGATTCGTTTAAAGAGTGGTTCATTCTGCGTGATCTGATCCTGGAACGCCGCGAGACGTGGCGCCATCTCTCGCTGCACCGCCTGGTACTCAGGGCTTGCCATTGTCGATCCCCAAATCGAATACAGCGTTCCCACGCGATCGAATGCCTCGCCTGTACGTTCGAGGGCAACGATCGTGTTCTCAAAATCGGGCGGCGCAGAATTGTTGGCAATTTTCTCGATCTCGGCAATCTGTGCAGCCATTCCTGCTTCGAGTGCCGGCTTGAAAAGCGGGATTTGCACCCGGTCAAATGGAGGAACGCCGCCGAACGGGCCTTCCCATTTTGCGAGCAGTGGATTTTCTTCAGGGGTGGCAGTCATCACAGTAGCAACGAGCAGCACAAGAGTGATCAAGGTACGCATGGTTGGTAGTATAGCCACAAAAAGGCACAAAAAGCACAAGACGGAGCGTCAAATTTCTTGTGCTTTTTGTGCCTTTTTGTGGCTGTCTGAAATGTGGCTACGGTTCGCCGTCGCCTTTCTTACCCTTCTTCTTGGCGGGTTCGGTTTCGCGTGGACGGGTTGCGGGCGGCGGAGTAGCTTCAACCTTCGGTGATGGAACCTCCGCTTTTGGTTGTGCCTTCGGCGTATCTTCGTCAGCCTTTGGCGGTGGCGGCATCGTCACCTGTTCCAACTTGGGTTCAGTGGTGCTTGCCGGTAGTGCATTCTCGTCTTCAGTTTTATCAGCTTCCGCAGCAAGTTCAGCACGTTCTGCGGCCAGTTCTCGCTGACGCTGGCGGAAAAGTTCTTTCATGTCTTCCGGCATTCCCGGAGGTTTCGGAAACTCTTCCTTGGGTTTGTCTTTGAGATATGTCTTCATGAAGTCGACAAACATCGGCAGCGCACCCTTGCCGCCGGTCATGTCGTTGCCAAGGGGTTTCTTCTTGCCGGGATAACCCATCCAAACGCCGGTGACGTATGTCGGTGTGTAACCAATGAACCAAACGTCTGTGTGGTCGTTGACGGTACCGGTCTTACCCGCTACGGGAATGGGAAGTGAATTCGCGGCGGTGGCGGTTCCACCGGTTACCACTCCGCGCATCATCGAGACCATCGTCAAGGCGACATACTCGTTCATCACCTTATAGGTTGTTCGTTCCCATTCCTCGAGAGTTGCGCCATCGCGATCGAGAACTTTGCGGATCAGGTGCGGCTCGACGCGGATTCCCTTATTTGGAAAAGCGGAATAAGCCGAGACCATTTGATCTAGTGGGACTTCAGTCGCGCCGAGTGCTGACGGCAGATACGGAGACATCGGCACCTTAATGCCGAACCGCCGGACCATCTGCGCGCCTGTTTGAATACCAACGGTTTGCAGCAGGTGCACCGCGGGAATGTTCATTGACTTAGCGAGCGCTGTCTTCATCGGCAAATCACCGCCACCTAGCGAACCGTCGTAGTTGTGTGGTTGCCAGTCGCCGATACTGAT
>DATEIS010000132.1:0-12130 GCA_035278765.1 Pyrinomonadaceae bacterium
AACAAACTGATGCTTCGAGGAGGATCCCATGGCGGACGATAACAAGTGTAAGAATCCGAGCTGTACCTGCCCACCGCAACCCGGTGGTAAATACTGTAGTGCTTCATGTGAAGGCTCAGGCGATACGATTGAGCTTGATTGTGACTGCGGACATGACGAGTGTGGCGGCAATTTTTAAAACACAGATTCCGCCGATTGAAAGATTAGAAGAATTAATCTGTGTAATCTGTGGATGATAGTTTGAGGAACTGGGTCGCCAGCTTGGGCCCGGTTCCTTCGTCTTCATGCCTGAAGAACACGTAAGTATCTTTCCACTTCTGCGCCTGCATCCATTTTATCCACTTCTTCAGATCCGAGGCAGAATACTTAACCCGCCGCAAACGCAGGTAACCCCAGTCAGCAGTCTTCTCCCTGTAAATCTCTGGCAGATCTTCAGTGTCTGAAACAACCAGCACACGATTCTCGCTACGCAGAAGTTCGAAGACGTCATCGTCAAACCACGTCTCGTGACGAAAGTCGAAAGCGATCGGTGTGTCGCGCGGCAGTTGCTTCAGGAAAGATTTGAGACGCTCGAGATCCTTCTTCATGTCTGAGGGGAGACGAAAGATCACGGCCCCCAAACGATCCTCGAGAGCGAAGACTGTTTGAAGCATCAGGCGTGTTGGGTGAGCTGCGTCTTTGAGTCGTCGAAAGTGAGTGATTCCTTGGGACGCCTTTACTGAGAAACGGAAATTTTCAGGCACCTGCGACTTCCAGCTTTCAACGAGACTCGGTTGCGGCGTCCGGTAAAAAGTATTGTTCAACTCAACGGCGTGGAAGCGCTCCGCGTAAAAGGCGAGCATGTCTTTAGGCGAAAGCTTCTCCGGATAAAACTTTCCCTTCCATTCCTTGTAACTGTATCCACTCGTGCCAACGTAGAGCATTGCCGATTTCCAATTGCCAATTTGTCCAACACAATACCTTAAACACCAAATTGGCAATCGGCAATTGGCAATTGGCAATCCACTGTGGTACACACCACGCATGTCGACCGTTACGAACATCGAATCAGTGCTTCACGAGGAGCGACTGTTTCCACCGCCAGAGACTTTTTCAGAGCAGGCATATATCAAGTCCGCCGGCGAGCTCGATGAGATGCGCGCCGCGGCTGCGGCTGACCCCGAAGCTTTCTGGGCACGGCTAGCTGCCGAGGAACTTCACTGGTTTAAAACGTGGGATACCGTGCTGAAGTGGAACCCGCCTCACGCGGAATGGTTTGTCGGCGGCAAGATCAACATCTCCTACAACTGTCTCGATCGACATCTCCGAACGTGGCGACGCAACAAAGCAGCGCTGATCTGGGAAGGTGAGCCCGGTGAGACGCGCACGTTTACTTATCAACAACTCCACACGGAAGTCTGCAAGTTTGCGAACGTACTGAAGCACGCCAACATTCAACGTGGCGATCGTGTTGCGCTCTACATGCCGCTGATTCCGGAGTTGGCAATTGCCATGCTCGCATGCGCGCGCATCGGCGCCACACACTCCGTCGTCTTTGGAGGATTCTCCAGCTCAGCACTCGTCGATCGCATCAACGACGCCAGTTGCAAACTCGTCGTTACTGCCGATGGCGGCTGGCGACGCGGCAGTGAAGTCAAACTCAAACCAGCAGTCGACGAAGCATTGAAATCAACGCCGTCGGTTAACGCGTGTATCGTGGTCCAACGCACCGGTTCACCTCAGCAAATGGAACCGGGACGCGATTTTTGGTGGCACGAACTGATGGAAACGGTCGATGCTTCTTGTCCTGCGGAAGAGCTGGACAGTGAACATCCGCTTTACATTCTGTACACCTCAGGCACGACCGGTAAACCGAAAGGCATCCTGCACACTACTGCGGGTTATCTACTGCAAGCTCATCTCACCACCAAGTGGGTCTTTGATATTAAAGACGAGGATCTTTACTGGTGCACGGCGGATATCGGTTGGGTGACAGGTCATAGTTACGTTGTGTATGGTCCACTCTCGAATGGCGCGTCAGTTCTAATGTACGAAGGTGCGCCAAACTTCCCGGAGCCCGATCGTTTCTGGAGCATGATCGAACGTCATCGAGTGAACGTTTTCTACACTGCTCCGACCGCGATTCGCGCTTTCATCAAGTGGGGCGAACACTGGCCTCAGAAACACGACCTGACAAGCCTGCGTTTACTCGGCACAGTCGGTGAGCCGATCAATCCCGAAGCATGGATGTGGTATCGCGAGATAATCGGCAAGGATCGATGTCCGATTGTCGACACGTGGTGGCAAACTGAAACCGGCGCGATTATGATCACGCCCATTCCTGGGGCAACTGCGACAAAGCCCGGTTCCGCGACAAAACCGTTTCCCGGCATCGATGCCGACATCATGACGCGCGACGGCAAGCCTGTAGGCGCACATGAGGGCGGCTATCTCGTTATCAAGCGGCCCTGGCCGTCAATGCTGCGGACGATCTGGGGCGACGATGAACGCTACCGGCAACAGTATTGGTCGCAAATTGACGGAATTTACTTTGCCGGCGACGGAGCGAGGCGCGACAATGACGGCTATTTCTGGATAATGGGTCGTATCGATGATGTTATTAATGTAAGCGGGCATAGACTTGGAACTGCGGAGATCGAGAGTGCACTCGTGTCGCACGAATCCGTTGCGGAGGCGGCGGTAGTCGCGCGTCCTGATGACATCAAAGGTTCTTCGATCGTGGCGTTTGTAACGCTCGAGGGCTCACACAGTCCTTCAGACGAACTAAATCAGGAGCTACGAGCACACGTAGTAAAAGAGATCGGCGCTCTCGCGCGACCTGACGACATTCGTTTCACAGATGCGTTGCCGAAGACTCGTTCAGGTAAGATCATGCGGCGGCTTTTGCGTGAGATTGCGACGAGCGGCTCGGTGGCCGGAGACGTCACGACGCTCGAAGATTTTTCAGTGTTGGAGAAGTTGAGAGCCGAGGAAGAATAGGACCGATTGTCGAAAAGAGGAGGACGCGCCCAACATGCCTCGACCAATGGAAACAGAGAATCGATCTGGACCACGTTATCTCGCCAGCCTTGAGGTCAAAGCTGAGTGGGACGAACCAAGCGGCACGCACATCGTCGCCGAAGGAATGACGGAGAATGTCGGTCCCGAAGGAACGCTCGTACATTTGCCGCGACAATTACCTGACGTCGGCAGTACCGTGCGTCTCGAAGTGCTCGGCGAGTCCGGCGATAAGCTGCAAGTGATTGCGGAGGTGCTTCGCATCGAGCGACATCCCGGACATCCACTGGCTGCCCTTCAGCTACTCGGCGAGACTGATGAATGGCGAGGTCTCGTTTGGGAACCTGCCGCTCCGCGTGTGACTCCGCCTCCGCCACCGGAAACTGAAGGCGAAGAAGAAGTGGAAGCCGAAGACGACAACGATGTAGCTCACTGAGGACCGTTAAGATGACAAACGTGGACGATGATTCGTTGGCCTCTCACGATCGCAGACGTTATCCCCGTTACTACGTCAGTTCGCGATTGACTCTTGCCATCGAAGACGAGAGCCTGAAGGAGTCGCTCGGCATCGGCGAACCGCAGGACATCAGTTTGGGCGGCTTGCGAGTTACGAACCTTCCCTCATGCCCCAACGTAAAGATTGGCGATCAACTCGGAATGTTGTTGCTTGATGGTGAGGATGCCTTGTCGCTGACAGGTGAAGTGGTTCATCATTCAACACCCGATACCTTCGGAGTTGAGTTTCGTGAGCTGAGTAATCAGGATCAAAGAGCGGTGGGCGACTTGATCGGACGGTTGCACGCGCGACTATAGGTTCAGTGAATCAACAGCAAACCAAAGATACTGCGGCTACAGCGGCCAAAGCAGCGGTGGAGGCTTATGGACCATCGACGCGGGTCGTGCTGCGAATCATCTTTGTGGTCCTCGGCGTAACTGCCTGCCTTTTGATCATCTCGAAGATAACCGGGATCATCCTGCTCCTGGTCCTCTCGATCTTCTTCGCTTACCTCGTGTCGCCAATGGTCGAATTCCTGCGGCGACCTAGAACCATCGGACAACGGACCATCGAAATCCCTAAAGTCGCTGCGATTGCCCTTGCGTATGTGATCATGTTGACGGCGATCGTGTTTGTCGTTCTTGTGATCTTGCCAAGCCTGAGCACTCAGTTTCCCGAATTTGCCACTCAGGCAAAAGAGTATTGGGCCACATTTGGTAAAAAAACCCAGGAAATCATCGAGTACTCACGTCTGAGGCGACTCCCTCCGCCGGTGGTCGAGGCCGTGAACAATGCGGTGCCGAAGGTAGTCGAGAAGGTCAGTACGACTGTTACCGAATTTGCGACCGCAGCGCTGGGTTATGTCATTTACATTCCCTGGCTGATATTGATTCCGATTCTCGCGTTTTTCCTTTTGAAAGACGCGGAGGGCTTTCGGCGTTCAGCGTTACTGATGCTTCCGCGTGGTCGCTGGCGCTGGCGTGGTGATGAGTTTTTCCAGGACATCAACAGCACCCTCGCTGCTTACATTCGGGCGCAGTTGACCGCATGCTTGTTTATCGGCGTGGTTTGCTCAATCGGTTTCACGGTGCTGGGACTGCCGGGCGGCCTCGTCATGGGTGTGCTGGCCGGCTTCTTTGAGTTCGTGCCACTTGTTGGACCAGTTGCCATCGCGATCATGGCCGCTCTACTCGCCCTGTTTCACGCTGGTCCATTCAATGCCTTCCTCGTGCTGCTATTTCTCGGTGTTTTGCGAATCGTTCAGGACTACGCGGTTTATCCGAAACTAATCGGTCAGGGTATTCATCTCCATCCACTCGCCGTGATTTTTGCGATTCTCGCGGGCGAAAAGCTGGCTGGAGTGGCGGGAATTTTTCTGGCGATTCCGGTCGTAGCGATTTTGACGGTAAGTTATCGTCACTGGATGGAGCATCGCGGTAGTGAAGGCATTGCGGATCTGCTCGAACCGACTACGCCGGCTGACGCGACCAAAGTCGCCGAGCTTGCTGCACAAAACGTTGAAGAACTTAACGCGGAGTCGACGCCCGAACAGATGACGCGTGCGCGTCCCGATTTGACTACCGGTGAGTTGAAGATGCCGGAAAGTTAGTCCACAGATTACACAGATTCTTCCATCAATTTCACAAATCGTAGAAAGTGATGTTCCGCGTCGTGTGGTCCAGGCGCCGCTTCCGGATGGTATTGCACTGAGATTACAGGCAAGGTGCGATGACGCATTCCTTCCACGCATTGATCGTTGAGATTGATGTGAGTGACCTCAACTTCCGGTGGCAAACTTTCAGCACTGACTGCAAAGCCGTGGTTGTGTGAAGTAATCTCAACATTCGAGTGCGACAACTCTTTCACCGGCTGATTGCCACCACGATGTCCGAACACGAGCTTAAACGTACTTGCTCCAAACGCGCGTCCGAGTAGCTGATGTCCGAAACAGATCCCGAATGTCGGTATCTTCGCTTTCAGTAACTCGCGAATCTCGGCGACCTCTTTGTTCATCGACGCCGGATCGCCCGGTCCATTCGACAGGAAAATACCGTCGGGCTTGAGAGCCAGAGCCTCGGACGCCGAAGTTGACGCTGGCACGACAGTCGTCCGCACGCCGAGTTGCGCCAGTTCGCGCAGAGAGTTTCTCTTCACACCGAAGTCGTAGCAAACGATGTGAAAGCGTTCTTCACCTTCCGCGGGAAAGTCGTAAGACTCGCGTGTGGTGACAACGCTCGCGAGTTCGCGGTTTTCCATCGGCGGCGAGAGGCGCGCCTTTTCAACCAAACTCTTTTCGTCCGTGTCGATAGTGGAGAGACACGAACGCATCGCGCCCTTGTCGCGAATGTGACGCACCAGCGCGCGTGTGTCGATCCCTTCGATAGCGACGATGTTCCAGCGCTTTAGGTAAGAATCGAGACTCTCTTCCGCGCGCCAGTTCGACTTGATACGGCTCGCCTCACGCACGACAAAACCTTCGACCCACGGTCGATCTGATTCGGCGTCGGCTTCGTTGACGCCGTAATTGCCAATCAACGGATACGTCATGCAGACGATCTGGCCGGCGTACGACGGATCCGTAAGCACCTCCTGGTAACCCGTCATCGAGGTGTTGAAAACTATTTCGCCGCACACTTCGCCTTCGGCCGCCCACGACCGACCACGAAACGTACGACCATCTTCGAGAGCTAAAAGTGCTGGGATCCGCATCATTGTTCTTTGAATTTTGTTCTTTGTACTTTGCCGTAAAATTCAAGAATACAAAGGACAAAGCACAAACGACAAAGCACTATTGACTGCTTTTAATAAACTGCTGCGCCTCATTCAACCAACGCTTACTGGCGCGATATTTATACGCCGGCGCGGTCTTCACCGCTTCGATACACGCCTGCATCAGGCTGGTCGCTTCACGCTTATGACCAAGCCCTGCATGCGCGCGACCCATCAAGTACAGTCCTTCAGGATCCGACGGCCGGTGTTCGAGAAACTGATCCAAAGCCGTGCGCGCATCTTCAAACTGCCCCGCCGCAATGTACGTCGCCGCCACTTCGCGCCAAACCTCGTGCTGCGAGTGCGCCTGATTCCGCATCACAACGTGTTCGAAGTTTTGAATCGCGTCTGCGTATCGCTTCTGTTGTCGCGCAATCCGTCCCAGTTGATAACTGGCGTCGACCTCCTCCGGGTCGATCTGTAACGCCCGTTCAAATCGTTCGCGCGCCTGATCCAACTCACCTCGGCCCTGATGAATCAACCCCAGATTGTAATGCGCCGAGGCATCCGCCGGATTCAATGTCGCCGACTCGAGATTCTGCTTGAACGCGGCCCTCGCTCGATGGCCCCCGATGATGTCGCTGAAATAACCGCGCAACAGAATGAACAGCACTAATAGCAGAAACGGCGATCTCGGAAGTCCCGAAAGCAAAGCCTCGATGACTGGTCCGATAACCACCGCCGCAAATCCGCCGATCAACGTAACACTAAATGCCCGAAGGAACGACATCCGGAACGCGTCTTTCACACCGAACACAATACCGACAGCAAAGATAACGAGCCGGGGCATCACGAACAGTTGCATGGCCAGCAAAGCCGGATTGCTGAACAACTGATCCGCGGCAGCCTGGAATTGCGGATCGGAAGGCAACATTGCCCGAGTTTGATCCTGATGCTGGATCATGCTCGCAACCTGCATGGCCTGGGCACCCGAATAATGCAGCAGCGCGGCAATCAGAATCGTGAAGATGTTTGCGGCCGTAAGGACATAAAACATCGTCGCGGCCACAGGCGCGTATTCCTGTGTGAGAACAACACGAAAGCTGCCACGCCGCTCAAACAAGTTTGCAATTAAAGTGAGAATCGGAACGAGGACAACCGCCACCAACACCACAAACTTCGCGGCTTCGAAGAGTTCCGGATAGATCCCACCGCCCGATCCAATCGTCGGAATGCCCGCAAACTTCTTCGTTATGACGTTATAAGCAAGCTGCCCGAGGAAGGCGATGATAGCTACCGGCGCGAGGGAACCGCGGTCGCGCATTCCCCGCATACCACGCACCGGAGCATAAAAGATCATCAGCAGGAAACGCAGCCAATCAATCATAAGAGCATCAAGGCTGTGGAGAACTGCCCGGTATCGACGGTTGCGGCGATGACTCACCTAACGGGTCATTCTGATCATCAGCCGGCTGGTAACCGGGCGACAGTGGACCTGGCGCCGGATTAATGTTCTCGTGATGTATCACGCTCGCGGCCGTCAGTGGCCAATAGCGAAACAAGGCTTTCCCGTAAATGTATTTCTTGGGCACGAGGCCCCAAATTCTCGAATCGCTGGAGTTGTCGCGATTGTCACCCATCACAAAGTAGTAATTATTCCGCACGATGGTCGGCGCCTGACTCCGGTGTGAGAGATTCAATCGTGGATCCAGGTAATCTTCCTCAATATCCCGACCGTTTACGCGCACAATTCCTTCGTGTACTTCAATGACGTCACCCGGCAAACCGATAACGCGTTTGATGTAACTCTTCGACGGATCGTCCGGAAACCAGAAAACCACAATGTCGCCGCGATCAATTTTGGGCGCCCAGCGATACTCGTCGTAATAAATCAGTTTATTGACAAAAATACGTTCGCCGTCGTGCAAACGAGGCAACATCGAGGTGCCTTCAACCTTCACGGGCTGGACGATAAAAACTACGACCAGCGCCGCAATCATGAGTGCGAAGATCAGATCCCGAAGTAGCAGACGAGCTTCCGACCACAGATCGTTCCGCGAGTCCTCTTCAGGCTTGTGTTCCTGAATATCTTTGTCGTCGTCGACGTGTACGCCGCCGAACGGTGGTGGCCTGCGCTTTCGGATTCCAAACATAAATTAACCACTCTATGCTAACGATTTGGAGGTTAGCTTAATCAGTGTATCTGTGCAATCCGCAAATATGCTTTTCCGCTTTCCTTGACAGGCTTTAGCGGCGCTCTCTATCATCCTCGCCTGCATTTTTGCAGCACACGGACAGCGTCCGCAGGTGCAGCAGAAAAGAGGCCACTTGACGTGATCAAGTTAGACATCATCAATCGCGTTGCTGACAAAACCGGCGTGCCGAAGATGAAAGCCGAACAGGCCGTCGAAGCTCTTTTCCATTCGATGAAAGAGGCGCTGACCAGAGGTGAACGAATCGAGCTTCGTGGATTCGGCGTCTTTGTGGTGAAGCCGCGGAAACGTGGCGTCGGCCGCAATCCTCGAACAGGAGAAGAAGTCGCAATTCCTTCAGGCAAGACGATTCGCTTCAAACCCGGTAAAGAACTCCAGGCTCATGACGATGGCGATACCGAGCTTGATGATTCGAACGAGGACGACGACGACGAGTTTTAGGCCCGGTCGAAAAGAAGGATTCAATTTGTAGGGGCGGCTCTCCGTGGCCGCCCCTTTTTCGGCATCAAAGCTTCAAGAACAATGGCTGAATCGATTAGAACTGTACCACCGGGGTTTGATTTCGTAGGGCGTCAATTACCGAGAATTTCCGCGCGTGAGTGGCGGATTCACGGTCTGCTCTTTTTACTTACGGTTATCACCACAACGCTTGCGGGCATTATGTGGGGAGCTCCGCCGGACCTACCCACTCCGGAGCCGCGTCTGTCCACTCCGCTGGATTATGTGCTGTACATTCCGCTCAGTTATTTCCATTCCTTCGTTGAGTTATTGAGATACGCCGGTTCGCATCCGGCGTTGATTGGCGAGGGTGTAACGTTCTCAGTTTGTTTGCTCGCCATTTTGTTCTCGCATGAGATGGGTCACTATCTCGCGTGCCGTTACTACAAAGTGAATGCGACTCTGCCGTATTTCATCCCAGCGCCACCGATATTTTTGGCCGGGACTTTCGGCGCATTCATCAAAATTCGCGCGGCAATCCCGACGCGTCGCGCGCTCTTTGACATCGGTCTTGCGGGTCCACTGGCGGGATTTGTGGTTGCGCTTCCGATTTCTGTGATCGGAGTTTTGACTGTCGCGCCGCCGGTAGATCCGGGCGGACACTGGATGTACTTCAACGATCCATTGCTCTTCCGGTTAATCGGAAAATTGGCGGGCGCACCTCTCAACCCAAACTCACCTACCAATCCCTACTACATGGCCGCATGGATTGGATTAGTAGTGACGAGTTTGAACTTGATGCCGGTGGGCCAACTCGATGGTGGTCACGGGACGTTCGCCGTCTTCGGTGGTCGCGCACACAAAGCTATCGGGCGCGTAGTGTTTGTGATTGTGGCAGCGCTGGCGTTATTGGGTTTCTGGTGGCACGGCAGCCCGAGTGGATTTCTTTACACCGTGCTATTGGCAGTGATGATGAAAGTTCCACACCCTCAACCGGCTGTGATGGAACCTTTGGGGACTAAACGAATCGTGATCGCTGTCGTGACGCTGATCGTCTTCGCGTTGTGCTTCCTGCCGTTTCCGATCACGATCAGTTAGTATCCACAGATTACGCAGATTGCTAAATAAAATCTGTGTAATCTGTGGATACTCATCTTGTCTAAACAGCAGCGGCGGGTAGAAGTCCCTTTATCTCTCTCACGACTCGCACGACCTCGTCCTGATTAGCCAACGCGATCATGAAGAATTTGTAGCCTTGATGGAAACAGATCACGCCGTTTCCAAAGAGCCATATACCATCAAGAAACGGATTGCCTCCGAGTAGCCAACTGATCGGTGCACCGGTGATGGCGCCGGGTTGGAAGATCTGGGCCCACATCGCGGCACCTGCCGCGCAGCTAAATGCTCCGAGTAGTGGAGCGCCAACGTACTTCACGATCTTGCGCTCAAACTCCGCTCGTTGTTGTGCGGCTTCATCCAGCTCGCCCCGCGCGATCAGATCTTCCTGCTTCTTCAAATAGTTATCAAACTTTTCGCTCGCCTTGTGTAGTCCCCAGACGGGCAGCGCGGAGTGCGTTAACCAGTGTGGATGAGAGCCAAGTAGCACTGCGTCCAAACCCGGAAATGCAGCGCCTGCCCTGATACCCAGCACAAGCGATACTGAAACTACTGCGGCCTTACCCGGATTCTCTTTGATCCAATCGCGGGCTTTAATCAATCCTACAGTCGCAGCAGTCGAGGCTCGCGTGAATCGCGCGCCGGTATCGACGAACTGCGAGGCGCGATCGTAGTAAGTCTTTGCGTCGTCAAAAACTTTTTTGCCCGTGTCGCCTGCAACGTCACGAACAGCTTTGCCGGCTCGCTTAACGTTTTTGACAGTTTCGGTCGCCGCACGTTTCGCAGCTTCGCCGACTTCCTCGTCGTCCGTCAGTCGTTCCGCTTCAGACCGCAAACGTTCAGCGCCACTCGCCATCGTTTCAGCGCCGCGCTTCGCAGCTTCACTGGCCGCGCGCGCACCTTCACCCACAATATCCGAGATCGCGAATTTTTCGTCGAGCTCGCGGGCTTTTCGACGCGCCCTCTCTTGCCATTCGTCCAGCTTGTCTCTGTAATCTGCCATCCTATCCTCGCGATGCAAGTCCTAGATTTCCATCGCCTTGTACGTCACCTACCGCCACTGAGTTCGACCTCAAAGGCCCCGAGTTCACTACCCGGTCGCGACCGCTTCTCTTCGCTTCGTACAACGCGACATCAGCCGCCTTCAGGATATCGACAGAAGTTTGCGCGTCAGTCGGACATTCTGCAACCCCAAAACTGGCGGTGATTTGCCCAGCCTGCGGAATATCAATCATCTTGATAGCCTTGCGTAGTCGTTCGGCGACTTCGTAACCACCACCTTTACTCGTTTCAACGAGCAGCACCGCAAACTCTTCACCACCGATTCGGGCAGCCAGATCGATGCCTCGGGTGCCTTCTCGCAAGACTTTGCTGATGCGACGTATGGCCTCGTCGCCTGCATCGTGACCAAAGCTATCGTTAAGGTTCTTAAACCTGTCGATGTCGATCATCAAGAGACTGAACGGATGGGCAAATCGTTGCACACGCCCGACTTCTCGTTCGAGTTGCCGTTCGAATCGTCGACGATTTGCGAGACCGGTCAGGTGGTCCGTAAAAGCCGCTTCCTCGCAGACGTCGAGATAGGCTTTGAACTCAAGCAGAGTTCTGGTCCGAGCCAGGAGAAGATCGAGATCGGTCGGGTCCGTGATGTAGCCCAAAGCGCCGACTTCGTTGGCCCTGCGCAGATCTTCCGAGCGCCGGCCCGCGGCGGTTTGCATGATGACGGGAATAAACTTGGTCAACGGATTGCCCCTGATGCGCTGGGCCAGTTCATACCCATTCATACGCGGCATCATGACGTCGGTTATCACCAGGTCCGGTTGATACGACTCGATAGCCGCAAGTGCTTCATCACCGTCCGTGGCAGTGGTTACGTGGTAGCCAGCGAGACTCAAAGCAGCCTCGATCAGGCCTAATTTATCGGGATTGTCGTCTACGACGAGGATGTTGGATTTTGACTCCATAAAACAGATTTGTATTATTTTTTATTGTTCTTGCACGCTCGTAAGCTTCATGCTAAAGTTCGGGCCTCGGTTAAACGGCCGTGCCTGTACTCGCCCTAGCATCGCGTCAAAAGATTCAATCGAGAGTAACAAGCCTGGGAACATCGCGCGGGTTTCCTTACAAGCGTGGTAAAAACTAACCCGCACCGGACCACTTT
>DATEIS010000133.1:0-13135 GCA_035278765.1 Pyrinomonadaceae bacterium
CTCAGACGCTGACGCCACTGCATACGCCGCGACAGGCTCGGGATTGAGCAATGCATCCCATCGATAACGCGGTCGCTCACGACCCTCAGCAAGTCGCTTGAAGACAAGATCGACAACCGCATTCACGATCCAGTTGTGATAAAACTCGCCCACCGACGCTAACTCTGCGTCCGGTGCTGGATTCATGAAGTCGATGGCATACGGCACCTCGTCCTTGATCGCAAACTCGACTGTGTTGATGTCGTAGCCTAATGCGCTGCAAAGCGTTCTCACGTCGTTTGCTACACGTTCCGCGAGCGCTGGTGCGAGATAGTTTGGATCGTGTACGTACTGTTCGCCTGACAAATACGGCTTGCGTGGGTCATAAGCCATGATCATCACTTCCTGCTGTCCGACGCAGTAACATCTGACGAACTGGTCGAATTCAACCGACTCCTGCAGCGTCATGCAAAGCGTGTTGGTCTTGTCGTATTCAGCCCAGAGTTCTTCGAGTGAATTGACCTTCGAAACATTCTTCCAGCCGCCGCCATCAAATGGTTTCAGAAACGCCGGCAGACCGACGTAGTCTATGACGCCCTGCCAGTCGAGCGGAAATTCGAGGTTGCGCAAACTCTCACTGACAATCCCTTCGATGTAATCTTTCTGCGGCAAGAGGACGGTCTTAGGAATAGCGACGCCCAGTTTTTTGCCGAGCGAGTAGTTGAAAAACTTGTCGTCGGATGACCACCAGAAGGGGTTGTTGATAATGATCGTTCCTTCGAGCGCCATCCGTTTCAGGGTTGCTCGATAGAAGGGAACTTCATGAGAAATGCGGTCGATAACGAGGTCGTACTTTGGCGGATCGTCGTATTTGACTCCGCCAAGCTTGATGTATTCGGCCACGACGTCGCCGCCACCGCGTTCATTAATGCCTTTGATTAGTGCTTCCGGGAACGTTTTTTCCCGTCCCACGAGAATTCCTACTCGCTTCATAGTTGCTGATTGTCCTTTCGAGAAAACAAAGGAAAATACCCGTGCCGCCCCTACTTGTCAAACGCTTGTCAAACAGGCATCCGGGATGTCGGGTGAGAGCATCCATGCAAGGGCGATTGAGGTCGGAAGCGGCTTTTTTCGAGGCTTGTGTTACAATTCGCCCTCAATGTTGGCTTTCCCCGGTTGGCGCCGTCGGCAATACGGCGATCTGGATTCAAGGAGAACGGTTACATTTTGCTTCGTCTAGTTCTGTCCCTCATAGCTCTAACTGCGTTCGTATTCTCGTTCGGATCGCCGATCAAAACCGAGGCGGCACTGCAAGATCCCAAGGCGGCAGCTCCGCAAGCAACGCCTCAGGCGCCTCCGCAGGACACAAAAAAACAAGAGTCCAAACCGGCTAA
Organism: Pyrinomonadaceae bacterium; assembly: GCA_035278765.1. Taxonomy (GTDB): domain Bacteria; phylum Acidobacteriota; class Blastocatellia; order Pyrinomonadales; family Pyrinomonadaceae; genus PSRF01. The sequence continues at coordinate 1,374 of DATEIS010000133.1, forward strand.
AAAGAACGCAAACGAACCGCAGTACACTGGTGAGCAGGTAGTTGAATCGGTGATTCTCGTCTACGGCACGCGCCCGGCCCTCGAACATATTCGCCGGAACGGAGTGGAGCGAGGCAAGATCTCGCGCACCGACGCTGAGGGCAAGACTGAAGAGTCAGATTACGAGCGCCGCTTCATCCGAGGAGAGAATCTCGACAAGGACAAGATTCGTCTCGATCAAAAGCTGCCGACGATGGAGTACTCGCTCATCTTTGGCGATGGAAAACTGTTCGGACTTATCAACGGCGCTGCCTTCACGCCGCGACAGGACGCCACCTCGAATTTCATATCTCAACATCACCACAGTATCGACTCGTTGCTGCGCTACAAGGAATGCGGTTCGACTCTCACGCTCGTCGGCAAGGAGCAGCAAAAAGGACTCGATCTTTTCGTCGTAGATCTAACTGATAAGGAAAAACGAAAAACCCGTTACTTCATCAGTGCTAAATCGCTGCGCGTGCTCTGGCTTGAGTATGAAGAAGGGAACCCCGGTGGCGTGCCAGTAAAGTACACTCGAAAATTTCTCGATTACCGGGCGGTTCAACAGACTCTTGCGCCTTATCGCATCGTCCTCCTGGAAGACGGACGCCAAAGCCAGGAAACCCGCGTTCTAACGATTACCTACGGCTCGAAAATCAGCGACTCAATCTTCAAGAGCCCCGAAGGCTAGCCACAGAGTCAACTTCAGCCACAAAAAGGCACAAAAAGCACAAAACAGAGCCAGGGTGGGGGCGCCCAAAAGGATAGTCACGTCCGGCTTGATTGAGTAAACTTCATTTTGTGCTTTTTGTGCCTTTTTGTGGCTACATTCTTTCTTTTGGCACTTTGGGAACTACATCTGAATACGGGCGTGTATTCCCCCGTGTGAGAGCCTACCTGTCCTGATGAATACGTTGACTACCATCGATGAGCTGGGCTTTGCCCCGGCCCTGCAGCAGGACGTGCTGGAGGACACGACTTCCGACCATGCATTGTTGGAAGCGACCCGCAGCGGCGACCAGGATGCCTTTGCTGAGTTGGTGAGTCGATATCGCAACCAGATTACGAGCTACATCTACCGGATGACCAATGACTACGACGGCGCCGTCGATTTAGCTCAGGAGACTTTTGTGAGGGTTTACAGGGCAGCTGACAGATATCAGCGTAGCTACGCATTTTCGACCTATATCTATCGAATTGCTACCAACCTGGCCATCAGCGAACTTCGCAAGCGAAAGCGCCGCAAGCTTGTTTCGCTGACCGGGTTCTTTCAGCCAAGCGATGGGGGCGAAGCAAAGGAGTTTAATCCGCCCGACGGACGACCGCTGCAGGACTCGGACCTCGTAGATACCGAACGACGCAATGCGGTCCAACGGGCCATCGGCACGCTTCCGGAAAAATATCGTGCGCCTCTGATCCTGCGTGATGTTGACGGACGCAGTTATGACGAGATCGCGAAAATTCTGGAAACGAGCGAGGGCACAGTTAAGTCGAGAATCAGCCGGGCGCGAGGATTCCTGCGCGAGAAGATGCGTGCTTATTTGTAGGTGATGAAGTTATGAGAAAAAATATTTGTGAACTGATTCGTCGTGAACTTGACGAATTGGCGTTTGATGAGAAGTGCAGCACGGCAGCAAGCGGGCACTTGCGAGAGTGTAGTGACTGCCGTGAGTTTCACGAGAAGCAGACGAAGTTGCGAGAGATTGTTGGCAATCTCGGCACGGTTGCGGCTCCTGCTGATTTCGATTTCCGTTTGCGTGCACGCCTCGCAAACGAATCGAGCAGCGCAGCGTCGCACTTTAGCTTTGTGACTTGGCGTGTGCTGCAACGTGGTTTTGTGGCTGCGGGACTGTTGCTTGTTTTCGCGACTGGTGCATATTTGGTGCGAAATGCTTTGGATCAACCACCGGCGTCGGTCGAACAAGCGTCAGTTCCTCCAGTTCGTGAAACAGCAAAGCCACCTGAAACAGTGACACCCAAGGCGCTTGAGACCCCGATGGCAATGGATGTCGCAGTTACTCCAACCGAGCAGCCACAGAAAAAGAGAACAGAGCGTCCGCGACATGTGCCAATCCCGAATAGGCGACAACTAGCAACACTCGACTCCGCCAGCACTCGTGCTGAGGTTATCAACGGAGCCGACCCGCTCGCATCGTCAAGTGCTTTTTCGATTGATGCGTCGTCGGTAGAGTATTTCAAACTTTCAGTTGACGATGGCCGCGGTAATGCAAAAACGATTTCCGTGCCGACGATTAGCTTTGGTTCACAACGATTGATGCAAAACGCGAATCAGGTTGCACCGAAACGAGTTTGGTAAGTGGAATGAAGTTTAGAACTACAATGCGAGCCGCAATTTTCGTAAGCGCAGCGCTCTGCTGTGGAGTCGTCGCGGCGCAGACTCCTGCGCCGTCACCGAAAAAACCTGCGCCACCGGTTCGCGTCTTTAGAACCGGCGACAAGGCTCCTGCTCCTCAAGTCGTAACGATCATTCACCGTCTCAACGCGCTAAAAATGTTTCGTCTGCTGGCCCGTTCGCAGCAGCAGGTACAGGCTATTTCGGGTCTTGATTTCGCATTCAGCCTGATGGACGACGTACATACGAACGTCATCGCAGGTCTCGCTCTGGACGACGGCGAAACGATTGCCGCATGGTTGCCGGAAGCTGAAGTTGAGTTTGGACCAGTGCCGGTTCCCGCACCGGACGCGCCTGAAGCACCACGTGCGCCAAACGCCCGGAGCGCTTCATTCCCAACAATGCCGGGTAGTTTCTTCGACACTCCCGACATTACGGTTATTGGTGCTGACGGAAGGCGGCTGCCGGCGAAGTACATCGGATTTGATGGCGTCACCGGACTCTCGATCTTGCGACTCACAAAGAAGAATGCAGTGGCTGTCGGTGCCTTCAAAAATGAACCGGTAAACACTGGTGACGCTGTGTTGTTGTATCGGCCTGAACCGGTCGCTGGAACGCGTCCGTTGTTGCGTCTAAAAGTCTACGCTCGCATGGCTGCGATTGAAGGTCGCATTCAAACTGTCCTGCCCGCGCCGTCTGGAGGCGTTGCGCGATTCCGTGTCAGCGCTCCGAAGTTGTCACAGGCAAACATTGGTGGTGTGGCGCTCAACCAGTCAGGTGAGACGATCGGCATAGTCGATGGACTCGAGGGAAGTGAAGCGAGCATCCTGCCGGCGACTTTGATCAAACGTGCAGCGCAGCGTGTGTTGGAACAGCAGGCGAGTGTTCCGCGTCCGTGGCTGGGCGTCAAAGGTGAAGCCATCGCCGCACTAAAATTTGATCAGATTGTGAATCACGGCTGGGAATATAAAGCTGCCGAAGCGCTCGCCAACCAGCATCGTGGATTAATGCTGACGTCGATTGTGCCCGGCAGCCCTGCCGCACTCGCCACCTTGCGGGCTGGTGACGTGATTCTGAAAGTCGACGATAAGGACATTCAGACCGCTGACGACTTCACCTGGTGGCTCGACCAGGCTACACCGAGTAGTTCGCTCGAGTTCACTGTGATGCGTCCAAATCGTGCAGTCGTAGAAGAGCTTAACGTTAAGTTGAGCCGGATGCTCGAGCCGACATTCAGCTTCAATCTGCGCAATCCACTCTCGCCGCCGAATGGGTTCTCATTACTCGATCAGGGCATTGAGACCATCGCGCTCAGACCTCCGGTCGCAATGCAACTCGGAACCACCGCGGGCCTTCTGGTGGTCTATGTGGATCCGGTAACGGCAGCATTCGAAGCTGGCTTGCAACCCGGCGACGTGATTCAGTCAATCAATGGAAAGTCGGTTTCGCTGTTCAAACTTGATCCAAAACCCGCCACTTACACATTTGAAGTCGTCCGCAAAAAAGAAAAACTCGTCGTTACCATCCCCGCGAAGAAATAGCCACAAAAGGCACAAAAAGCACAAAAGGCACAAAATAAGATTAGTGTAGTTCCCCATCCTGGAACTCCTGCCCTTTGTGCTTTTTGTGCCTTTTGTGGCTCGTGATACCCTAGCGGCCCATGTTTCCTGAGGCCGTTGCTCGTTATCACGAACTGCTCGCGAATCAAGATCTAGCCGAAAGCTCGCGCGCTCTCCTGGATGAGGGTCTGGAAAAAGCCAAATTGATTTTTGGCGGCCGCCGGCTCTCTCCCTATCTCCGTCCGCACTTTGTGACGGAAACAGACTTCGCACGCATCTGCGGGATCTGCGAAACAGTCTGGTCTGCGATTCAAAAGGTGAAAGACGCTGCTGTCGAAGACGAAAAAGTCGTCGACGACCTTGGCCTGACCGAGATCGAACGTGAACTCGTCGCCATCGATCCCGGTTATGCAGCTGTCTCGCCAACGTCGCGGCTCGATTCGTTTCTCACTAAAACCGCATACAGCTTCGTTGAGCTAAACGGTGAAAGTCCGGCGGGGATCGCATACGCTGATGCTGCGTACGACATTTTCTCTTCGCTGCCGGTGATGAAGGAGTTTGCCGTCGACTACAACGTGCGCCCCATGTATGGCAAGCAATTAATGTTGGACGTCCTCGTTAGTTCATACGAGGAATATCTTGGTGGAAAACCGGAGCGCGCACCTCGAATCGCCATTGTCGATCTGGCCGGAGTGCCGACAGTTAAAGAGTTTGAGCTATTTCGAGAATTCTTCGAACAATCCGGCTATCCATCGGTGATCTGCACGCCGCAGGAACTCGAGTTTCGCGACAATCGTCTCAGCGTAGCCGGCCAGGAGATTGACATCGTTTACAAGCGCCTACTCGTAAACGAGTATCTGCCAATCATTCGCGAATACCCGGCGCTGGTCGATGCGTATCGCGCCGGCGCAATCTGCATGGTTAACAGTTTTCGCTCGAAGTTGATTCACAAGAAAGCACTCTTCGCTGTGTTGACGGATCCAAAGCACGCGGGTTTGTTCTCAGACGATGAACTGGCGGCGATCAAGGCACACGTGCCGTGGACGCGCGTTGTGAGAGATGAGCACACTGATTACTTTGGCCGTGAAGTAAACCTGCTCGACTTTATTCGCGCCGATGGCGAGCGCCTCGTGCTCAAGCCAAACGACGATTACGGTGGCCACGGCATCACGATTGGTTGGAACGTTGACCAGCGTGGTTGGGACGACGCGATTAACAACGCTCTTGCTGATGGCGACTACCTCGTGCAGGAACGTGTTCCCACAGCTCGCGAGACTTTTCCCGCACTCACAGACGATGGACGAGTGGAATTCGCGGAACAGCTTGTCGATCTCGATCCACTCCTATTCAACGGAAAGGTCGGTTCCGCGTTCACACGCTTATCATTCACGGAACTGGCAAATGTCAGTTCGGGTGGCGGGATGGTGCCTACCTACATCGTCAGCAAAAAATGATGGAAAACAGGTAGAATCTGTGTAATCTGTGGATACGAGGAGCATCCTGTGGCTGACGACGACAAGGCAATAGACTCACAAGAGGAGCGCCGCAGCTCCGATCGCTCACGGCTCATTGTTGACGTCTTCTTCGATGGTAAGGATGTTACGGGCGTCGCGAGCACGAAGGACATCAGCGTTGGCGGTCTCTACATGAACACGAAGGCAGACATTCCCGAGGGAGCGTTGCTTTTGATACGCATACCGTTTCGCAATGAGGTTCAGGTGGTTTGTAATGCGATGGTCGTCTACAGCAATCCGGGGAGAGGCGTCGGTTTGAAGTTCCAGGGTTTATCGGACGAGGTCCGAGCGATGCTGGAAAAAGAAGTTGGAAATGGCTGATACGGAGGACCCCACGACTTCGTTAGGGTGGGCCGATCTTTCGCGAGAGACAAAAGAGTTTCTCAAAGGAAAATTGGCCGGCTTGTGGGGTGCGGAGAGCGATGCAACGGCTTTCGATTCGTGGGCACTCGACAAGAAATACGCGCTGTTGCTGCTGCTTCACCGAATGCGTGTCAAGGGACTCTGGCATCTAGTGAAGCGAATCGATAATGTTTACGGCGAAGGCGGAGTGGGATTGCAGTTCGAAGCGTGGCCGATGATTGAGTCCACGCTTTCGCGGAGACCCGATTTCACGCGCCGGTTTGCGAACCATAACGACACGAGCGGCGGCTTTTATGAAAAAGATAGAGACGAAGCCGTCCTTCATTTTTTGTTTCAGGAAGGGAAGCCACGGATCTGGTACGTGCACTTCGATCTTTACAGTCCGGTTCATTCACCGGGAAGTGCCTGGAAGCATTTGCGATATGAGTTCTTAAGCAAAACCAAACCTGACTGGCGCCGGATCGCTAAATCCCTGAACGTGCAGATTTAGGCGGAAAGAGGACAAATGTTCGATCAATTTACACTGGGCATCGAAGAAGAATTTCAGATCGTTGATCCGCATACGCGCGAATTGCGTTCGCACGTTGCCGAGATTCTCGAAGAGGGCAAGATGCTGCTCGGCGAGCAGATCAAGCCCGAGATGATCCAGTCGATGGTAGAAGTCGGCACGGGAATTTGCCGCAACATTCAGGAAGCACGCACGGATATCACGCGACTGCGCAGCATTATCGCCGGACTGGCGCGGAAGAATGGTCTCGTCATCGTAGCCGCTTCAACGCATCCGATCTCGCGTTGGCAGGACCAGAAGATCTTCGACGACGAGCGTTATGAATTGCTCGTGCAGGAGTTGCAAACAGTTGCGCGCTCGCTGCTGATCTTCGGACTTCACGTACACGTCGGCATGGCGGATCGCGAACGTGCGATTCACATCATGAACGCCGCACGTTATTTCCTGCCGCACGTGCTGGCGCTTTCGACTTCGTCGCCGTTCTGGATGGGCCACAACACTGGTCTCAAGTCTTATCGAACTGAAATCTTCAAACAGTTTCCGCGCACCGACATTCCCGATCACTTCGATTCGTACAGCGGGTTCCAACGCTACGTTGACTTGCTAATCAAAACTGGGTGCATTAATGACGGCAAGAAGATTTGGTGGGACATTCGACCGCATCCATACTTCCCGACGCTCGAATTTCGTGTTTGTGATATTCCGACGCGAGTCGACGACACGATCGCGATTGCGGCCCTGTTTCAGGCAATCGTCGCGAAGCTGAATAAGTTGATCGACAAGAATCTCGGTTTCCGTTTGTACCGGCGCATGCTGATCCAGGAGAACAAGTGGCGCGCGGTGCGATACGGGCTGGAAGGGAAGCTGATCGATTTCGGGAAGCAGACGGAGGTGCCGGTCAGTGACCTCGTGCTTGAGTTACTCGAATTCGTCGATGATGTTATTGATGAACTGGGGTCGAGAAAAGAGATTGAGCACGTGCACACAATTCTCGCGCGTGGCACATCCGCGGATCGTCAGTTACAGGTCTATAAAGAAACAAACGACCTCAAGGCGGTGGTCGACGATTTAGTAGAGTTGACGATGGAGAACGTCCCGATGACTCCGGATCTCACGGTGCCGCGTCCGACTACCACGGCTTCGACAATTTCCAAGTAAGATTTCTCCCGCAACGGCACAACGAAGAATTTAAGAGGTCTTGTCGTTGCGCCGTTGCGCCTTTGCGGGAGAAACTCTTTTTCCAAGATAGTACTGCCAGAGCATCCTTGCAGCGACCGCCCGGTGTGGGCGCCACGGTTCTGCGAGTCTTTCCAATTCATCAGGTCCGGGTCGGTGCGCGAGACCTCTTAATTCCTTCATAGCGACCGCTAACGCCAGGTCACCGGCCGGCCAGATATCCGCGCGACGCATCGCCATCAGCAGGTACACATCCGCGCTCCACAATCCGATCCCTTTGATTCGCGTCAGCACCACACGTGCGTCATCGTCGCTCATGCGTGCGAGTTTCGTGAAGTTCAACTCACCACTGACGATCGAACTCGACAGATGTAGCAGATACGTAGACTTCTGCCGCGTCACTCCAAGACTGCGCAGATACGTGTCACCGAGTTCGAGGAACCGCTGCGGAGTAAACGGCTGAATCGAAGTCTCAAGACGCACGAGCATCGCTTTCGCAGACTTCAGCGACACCTGCTGCTCGAGAATGATATGCGCGAGCGTTGTGAATCCTGCTGCACGCCGCCAGAGTGGCGGATCGCCGTGATTAGCGTGGATCCCGGCCAGTATCTCATCGCGTGCAGCGAGCTCACGTGCTGCCAGCGCGAGACTCTTTCGCGTGAGCATCAATTGCGTGTGGCGATAGTCAGGAAGTTCTCAAACAGTATGCGACCGTCGCGCGAGTCGTTCGGGTGCTCCCAACGCGTGCGGTTCTTGTTCCAGTCTTCAAACGATTTCTCGAGGTGAAACTGGACCGTGTAAATCAGTTGTCCACCGGTGCGCTTCACCATCATCTGGTTACGACAGAGATACGACGTCGCCAGTAACTCGAAACCTTCCGGCACGCGATCGAGTTGCAGTCCGTGATTCTGCCAGACGCGAAGAATGCGCGCGGGTGCATTAGGATCCGAGCAGTTTACGTTTTGGAAGATCGGATCTGAAGGATTGGTAATGCGAATGAAGCGATACTGATATTCAAGTGGTCGAGCTGCACGCTGCTCGTGTTGCTCGAGCTTGTCGAGGGTCACGACGCGCGCACCGAAGCCCAGACCGACGAGCTGATGCCCACCACAGATTGCCAGCACCGGTGTTTGAGTCGTCCGAATGAAGTTGCCAAAGTCATCCAGGATCGACTGCTTGTAGTAATCAAAATCGCGTAACGTCCCACTCAGTACGATCGCATCAGGCGCAAAACGTTTAGTCGCCTCGCCGACTTCGGCCAGGTGCGCGACTTCTGTCGTTGGTCGCTTCACGAGTCGGGAAACGTTGTTGAGAATATTTTCAATCGCCATCCCGGCGATGAGACGTTCGCGTCTCAACTCGGCAGCCAGCAATTCGCCCCATTCTTTACGCGCGACTTCGGACAGATCGTTTTCGTCGCGCAGCAGGTTGTCGATCACGAGCACACGAGCTTCTTCAAGGCGCTGCTCAACCGGCTCGTAGCGACAGAATGTTTGCTGGTTGAATGGGAAGGGGAGTGCACCGGAAACTTTTGTCCGGTCGTTAATGGGGGTAAATTCAGTAGTCATTTATCAAAAGTGTCGTTAAGAGATTTACTTCAAACGTTGTTTTGTACTTTGCCTGAATTCCGGAACACGCGTCCCGGGTCCGGCCTCCTCAATTTCCGTGCGAATCTTAGCAAGTAGCAGGCCACGAAGTCTCCCCCTGAATCTGGTGCTTTCTGTTCTGGCTTCCTGCTCAACCAGCAGCAACATTCTATACCACGATGACTCCAATTCGTCCGCTAAATGCGAGATTTTTGTAATGTCGTACGGTACTGCTACAGCCTTACAACCAAGACGAGCAAACACCGAGAGGTACCGGGCGGTGGCCAGATCAGGGCAGAGTAACCGGCGACGTCCGACTTTTAGCTCAACGCCGAGCAGCGTGTGCTGAATTACAACACGCTCCGACGGCTTGGTATTTTCAAACTGATAAGAACGGGTGCGCAGCCCCAGTATGCGCTCGCGATAGATTCGCGGCAGCCAGGTTTCTCCGAGTTGTTCCTGGATCTTTTGGGCGTAACTTTCGGCAGGCATCACAGATTCATTAGCGTAATCTGTGGATTAACTGTTGGGTAAACATTTGCGCGTCAATCTTTGTCTGGAGCGCATTGATTACACGACCCGGGAAGATTCCAAGGTAAAGTACACCGAGTACAGTTATCACCAATGCCACCGCCACGCTCGCCGGAACACTTGGCGCCTTCCATGCCATCGTTCGTTCACCGAAGAACATCACGATGATCAGTCGCAGGTAGTAGTACGCGGAAACCGCGGTGTTGAGTACACCTACGACCACTAGCTTGTAGTAGTGCTGTTCAATCGCCGCTCCGAAGACCATGATTTTACCCATGAAGCCTGCGGTCAGCGGCATCCCAAGCAGACTCAACATGAAGAGACTCAAAGAGAACGCCAGCACCGGCGATTCAAATCCGATCCCACGATAGTCCTCAATTGCCGTCCTGCGATCGCCGCTGCGCGCAATCAGTTGGACCACTGCGAACGCGCCGATATTCATCACCGCATACGTCAACAGATAGAAGATGACGGCAGTGATAGCGTTATTTCGTTGAGTTGGATCGGAAGCCGCTCCGGCCGCGACAAAACCAACAAGCGCGTAACCCGCGTGCGCAATCGAAGAATACGCGAGCATTCGTTTGACGTTGTTCTGAACAATCGCCACTACGTTGCCGAGCGTCATCGTGAGAATCGCCATAACGACGAGCACGCTGACCCAGAGCTGGTGCAGGTTCCCGGCGGTGGCGTTCGAAGCTGAAACTACAAACGGCAGTCCAAAAACAAAAACGCGCATGAACGAGGCGAAGCCCGCAGCTTTCGGTCCGGCAGCCATGAATGCCGTGACCGGCGTAGGCGCGCCTTCATAAACGTCCGGTGTCCAGATGTGAAAGGGCGCGGTGGCAATCTTGAAACCAAACCCGACAAGCATCATCGCGGCGCCCGCGTAAAGCAGCGCCGGATACTGTGCCTGGCTGACGCGTGTCGCGATCTCGGCGATGTTGGTAGTTCCGGCAACGATTCTGCTGAGTGATCCGCCGGGCCCAGGCTCGGCGATTGATGTTGCACCATAGATCAGTGCGATGCCGTAGAGCAGAAACGCCGACGAGAACGAACCGAGGATGAAGTATTTCAGCGACGACTCGTTTGAGCGAACGTCACTGCGCCGGAAACCGGCCATCACGTAAGTCGCGATTGAGAGGATCTCGAGGCCGAGGAAAATGATGACGAGGTCGTTGCCTGATGCCATCAGCATCATTCCGACTGTGGCAAACAGCAGCAGGGAATGAAACTCGCCCGCCGGCAGTTTTTCGCCCTGCACCCAAACAGTCGAGATCAGCAACGTCAGCGCTGAAACGAGCAAAAAGATGAGCGTAAACCCGAGACGCAACTCGTCGAGCACGATCATGCCGTTGAAAGCATCGGGCGAGGATGTACCGGTCGACCAGAGCCAGACAACACTAATCGCGCCCGCGACGATTCCGACGAGCGATATACCACCCGTGATCCAACGTTGTGTCGGACGAACGAACGCGTCGACGAGCATTACGAGAACGGCCGCAGCACATACGATCACTTCCGGCGCGATTAACGACCAGCTAATGATCGGCATCATTGATTGTGCGAAAAATGAACTCATTCCGTTTTGCTGCCCGCGACATGAATCTCAGAGTTGTCTTTGTCCGAAGTGGTATACGACCCGCCCGCCGGACTTGAGGAAACACGGGCGCGGATTGTCTCGACGCTCAGCCTTGAGCGATCGAGAAACACACGCGGGTAAACACCCATGAAAAGCATCAGGAAGAGCAGCGGCAGCAGCAGTCCAATCTCACGACTGTTCAGATCCGATAACTTCGCATTTTCAGGATGCGTGATCTTGCCGAAAACAACTCGCTGTAACATCCAAAGCATGTAAACCGCGGCCCAGATAACCCCCGTCGCTGCGAACATCGTAGCGAGCCATGAATGCGTCACAGCTCTCGAAGTCCATGAACCGATCAGGATCAAGAACTCACCAACAAAACCATTCAGGAACGGCAGACCAATAGACGAAAGCGAAGCGATCACGAAGAGAGTCGAGAACCACGGCATCGGCTTCGCAAGACCACCAAACTCGCTAATCATGCGTGTGTGCCTGCGTTCGTATATGAAACCAACGAACAGGAATAGCGCGCCGGTTGAAACACCGTGATTGAGCATCTGGTAAAGCGCGCC
>DATEIS010000134.1:0-3881 GCA_035278765.1 Pyrinomonadaceae bacterium
GTCAGATACTCGAACACCAGCTTGTTAGCTTCAGACGAGATCTCCTGAAGATCTTCCTCGGTGACATCGAGGGAGGATTGCGTTCGCAGTGGCATTTTGTGCTTGGTGCTTTGTTCTTTGTCCTTAGCTATGAACCCTAAAGTACCAAGTCCCAAGTCCAAAGCACAAAGAGCCAACCGCGTGTTAACATTCACTCAACATGTCAAACAACTGCGCCACCACTGAGGGCACAATCCGTTACACCGAACGGTTTGCCGGCAAGTCCGCGAAAGGCCACTTCCGCGGGCAACAACACTTCGTAGTTTCATCGATTGGAATCGGCACCTATCTCGGCAATCCTGACGAAGCGACTGACGCAAACTACACGGACGCTATCGTTCGTGCCGTTCAACTCGGCGCGAACGTGATCGACAGCGCTGCTAACTATCGTTTCCAAAGAAGTGAACGCTCGATCGGCCAGGCTTTAAAGAAGCTTGCAGACGAACACGGTATTCAGCGTGACGAACTCGTTATCTGCACCAAAGGTGGTTACTTGCCGTTCGATGGCGAACCGCCGCGAAACGTACGCGACTATGTAAATGAGACTTTCGTAAAGCCGGGAATCGCGTCGTTTGAAGATATCGTTGGTGGTATGCATTGCATGACGCCCTCGTACCTTCAAAATCAGCTCGATCAGTCACTGCGAAACATGAATCTGGAATGTGTTGATGTTTACTACATTCATAACCCGGAGTCGCAGCTGGAACATGTTTCAGAGACTGAGTTTTATGATCGACTGAAGCGCGCGTTTGAGTGTCTTGAAGAGAATCGCAGCCAGGGTAAGCTCGCGTATTATGGCGTCGCGACCTGGAATGGTTTTAGAAATGCTGCCGATTCGGGTAACCATCATTCGCTGGTTCGAATGGAGCAAATTGCACATGAAGTAGGTGGCGATAAGAATGGATTTCGTTTCATTCAATTGCCTTACAATCTCGCAATGCCGGAGGCGCTCTCACTCGCGAACGAAACACTCGGTGGCGACCCAACGACCGTGCTCGAAGCAGCATTCAGTTTGGGAATCACTGTTATGGTGAGTGGGTCGATGTTGCAGGGACGCATGGCGAGGGGACTGCCCGATGCCATAAAGCAACCACTCGGATCGTTAGCAACCGACGCCCAAACCGCGATCCAGTTTGTGCGCTCGACGCCGGGAGTCAGCACTGCCCTGGTTGGGATGAGCAGCGTCGAGCACGTCGAAGAAAACCTCGCGTTGATCGAGAAAGAGCCCATCGGAAACGAGGCTTTTGCGACCCTCTGGCAATGAACGAAACGCGATACAAATCGTTTTCGGAGTTCTGGCCGTTCTATGTGGCGGAACACAGCAAACCGGCGACTCGTTTGCTTCATTTAATCGGAACGACGGCGGGCATCTCGCTGCTGGTTTACTTGATCGCGACCGGACGCTGGTGGCTGTTCTTTCTCGGATTTGTCCCGGGTTATGGCTTCGCGTGGCTCGCACATTTTCTCATCGAGAAGAATAAGCCGGCGACGTTTAAGTATCCGCTCTGGTCGTTCATGGGCGATTACAAGATGATCGCACTCATGCTCACAGGGCGAATGAGTTCTGAGGTTGAAAGGTTCAAATAGGACCTATAAAAGTTTTGCGCGGAAACATCCCCATCCCCGAAATTCCCCACGGCGAGGATCTGTGGCTCATGGTTCTCGTCACCTCGGTGCGCGAGCGCCGCACGCAGCAGGGCCGTCTCTTCTGCGACGCCTCCGCGCGCAATGCTACCGGAACCATCGCGCTCAAGATCTGGGGCGAGACCCTCGAAACACAAAAAGAAATCAAACCAGGTCTCTGGGGAATCACCGGCAAGCTCGAAACGTTTCAGGATCGATCGCAATTCGTCGTCGCCGAGTATCGCCCGATCACAATCGAACAATATCGCGAGCACCAGAACGCCGAACCGCAACTCCCGCGCGCTTACACTTTCGACATCGAAACACTAACCCTTCCCGATTTTCGCGAGCGCGTCGGGCCACAGCTCGAACGTTCGGCGCGACTCGGCAATATGCGCGTCGAACAGCAACAGCGTTATCTCGAGGACATTGCCGCGGAAGAAGAACGTTGCTATGCACTCGGTGCGTTGAGCGCGACTTCGGGTCGCGTGCTTTCAATCGCCCTTCATGTCGGTCCGATTCCGGGTCTTGAGTTTCCCGGTCTCGGTCCCGAATCAAGCGAACACGTGTTCGGCATCGACAAATACGGCTATGAAGAAGACGAGAAGGAAGCGCTTCAGGACTTTCTCACCTTCATGAAGGATTTTGATCCTGACTGTGATGAACTCGTCGGACACAACATCATCGGGTTCGATTTGCCGTTTGTGTTTCAGCGCTGTCTCACTCACTCGCTCACGGCGCGACCGTTCGTCAATCTCGGAGACTACAACGTGCGTGGAGTCTTTGACACGATGCATCGCTGGTGGCTCGGCGCGAGGCGTCATGTCAGTTTGGACGACGTAGCGTGGGCTTTGGGAATCGAGTCAAGCAAGACCGCCGAAGTGGAAGGCAGCAAGGTTTTTGATCTCTACCAGGCCGGCCGCCTCGATCTGATTCGCGAATACAACCTCAACGACGTGCGCGTGACGCGCAAGGTTTACGAGCGCATGGTCGCCAGCTTCGGACGTTAGCCACAAAAGGCACAAAAAGCACAAAGGAAGATTTGGTATAGGAGCCCAGATTTAGTGAGCGGCCGAGCCTCTAATCACATATCTTGTGTTTTTTGTGCTTCTTTGTGGCTGGTTGAGTGCTAGAATGCGGCCATGGAAATTGTCTTCCCCGTGTCGATGCTGGCCATCGGTCTGGTCGTCGGCACCGTTTCCCTCTGGTTTATCACCAGGACGAAACTCAAATACGAATTCGAACGCGGCCGGGCTCAAGGTGAAACCGAACGCGCGAGGCTCGAAACGCGTCTGGAGGAAGAACGAAAGGCTAGCCAGGACAAACTCACGTTGCTGAACAACGCGGAAGCAAAACTCGCCGATGCATTCAAAGCGCTTTCGGCCGATGCGCTGCGCAACAACAACCAGTCGTTCCTCGACCTCGCCAAACAGAATCTCGAAACGTTTCAGCAGACGGCAAAAAGCGAACTCGAACGGCGCCAATCCGCGATCGGCGACATGATTAAACCGCTCAAGGAATCGCTGGAAAAGGTCGACGGCAAGATCGGCGAGCTCGAAAAGAATCGCGTTGGCGCTTACACGGAATTGCGCGAACAGGTCAAGCATCTTGCCCAGTCGCATTCACAGCTCCAGTTAGAAACAGGAAATCTCGTCAAAGCGTTGCGCGCGCCGCATGTTCGTGGTCGCTGGGGAGAGATTCAGTTGCGCCGCGTCGTGGAACTGGCCGGCATGCTTCAGTATTGCGACTTCGTCGAACAGGAAACAGTTACGACCGAAGAGACTCGTATTCGTCCCGACATGATCGTTCGTCTGCCGGGTAATCGCACGATCGTCGTCGATTCAAAGGTTCCATTCGATGCCTTTTACGAATCGATCTCGACGACTGACGACGAAGTACGCGCAGCCAGGTTGAAGGATCACGCGCGACTGGTGAGAACTCACATCACGTCACTCAGTCGCAAATCTTACTGGGAAACGGTGCAGCCCACGCCCGAGTTTGTCCTTTTGTTTCTTCCCGGCGAAACTTTTTACAGTGCGGCACTGGAAAACGATCCGAAACTGATCGAAGATGGCGTTAGCCAGGGAGTGATCATTGCGACTCCGACGACGCTGATCGCGTTGTTGAAAGCGGTGTCGTACGGTTGGCGCCAGGAGCAGATGGCTGACAATGCGCAGGAAGTGAGCAACCTGGCGAGGACGCTCTATGATCGACTGCGT
>DATEIS010000135.1:0-9704 GCA_035278765.1 Pyrinomonadaceae bacterium
AGTTGTCAAACCCGTGGTACCAACCGGGTCAACGCTATTGACTGAGCCCGGTACATACTGCGGGTGATTGAACGCGTTGAAGAAGTCAGCGCGAAGTTGGAAGTATTTCGATTCGCCGATTCGGAAGTTCTTGAAAATCGAAAAATCGACATTGTTGATGGCATCCAACAGGAACGTATTTCGTCCAATCGTGGATTCCGCGCCAGCGCCAGTTTGAATGTAACGAGCATTCGGATTGGCTGCGAGATACGCGACTATGGTTCCGACGAGATCCCCCTCGTCGTTAAAGCAGGCGCCTTCTCGACAAATCGGATCGACTAAACTACCGACGCCTTCGGTGCCACTTGGATTGAGGATCGCGCGATCGCCGGCATTGTCTCCGTTTAGATTCGCATCGTTGCCGCTGCGTATCGTGATTCGCTCGCCCGTCTCATAGGTATAAGTACCGGCTACATTCCAGCCACCCAGGATAGTCCTGGCAAGACCAGTACTCTTCGAAAACAACGGCACTTCATAAATCCACGAAGATACAAATCGATGCCGGTGATCGAGCGCTGAATCAGCCCGTTCTCTGCGTAAGTTCTGAAAATCTTCTACTCGTCGTGGCGACAGCACGGTCGAAAACACTTCTGCTGTCGTGTCGTCGATTAGATGACTCAGGGTATACGCAGCGGTCATTTGCAAACCGCGAGAAAGGCGTTTGGTGACCTGAACGGAACCACCGTGATACGAAGAATTTCCGTTCGACAGAAACGCAGTAACACCAGCAACATCAAAACCAGCCGCCTCATATGAAGGCACGAGGTTCGAGCGCGCCTGGATCGTAGGTAAGTCCAGCGTCAAGCCGGCGATCGTTGCCGCAGATGGTGCGGTCAAGAACGTCGGCAGACCGCGGCGGCCGTCTTCGGGCGCCACTTTCGCCTGGAAATTAAGCCGGCTTTGCGTCAGCAAGTGAATGCCACGCGTACCGACATAGCGCAATTCCATTGACCAGTCATTGCCCAACTGTCGTTGGTAGCTGCCGGTCCAGGTGATCGAGTACGGTACTTCCTGATCCGGAATAAAGGACGCCGTGTTCTGTCGAGCAGTAGCGGGATCTGTAATGGCAACTGGTGAGTCCGGAAGGCCACCATTTGCCAAAAAGTTCGGCGTTGATACTTCAGTGTCGACGTCGTTGGTTTGCTGCAGTTGCGGAGGATTCGACAGGATGTAGAGATTATCGAAGATGTAATCGTAACCCATCGAAAATCCCGCACGGATCGAACTCTTTCCACCCGATCCAAAGATGCGTCCCAGCAACCCATCCTTATAATCCGGTGACCATGCAAAGCCGACCTTCGGTGCAAAGTTTTTCGTCTGTGATTTTGGTTCACGGAACTCAATCAAACCTGGCACCGACGAGATTGCATTCAGCGGCTGACTTGTTCTCGCACCCAGCGGCACCTGCTGATAGGAATAGCTGACGCCGAGGTTCAAGGTAAGGTTTGGACGAATGCGCCAGTCGTCCTGGGCGAACGCATACAGGACCTTTTGGTTTCCGTAATAGATGTTGTTGCCTGCATTGCGCTGACCAAATGCATCCGGCGACAGATCTCGCAGGAATGTCTCGAGGCGCAGATATTCATAATCTCCACGGACACGTTGCGAAAAGCTCTGTGGAGAAATAACCCAGCGGAGGTCGCCGCCGAACTTGAATGTGTGATTACCTCGCAACCAGGTCAGGTTGTTGACGATTTGGTAGTTATTCTCGATTCCAAATTGCGGAGCATTTGGATCGGGGCCAATGTTCAGACCGAGATCGTCGAGAATGATGTTTGGAAAGACGGTCAGTCCTGGGAAAGTGATCCCTGGGACCGGGAAATTATTAGAAGACCGCCTAAAAGAACCGCGGGTCTCATTAATCACTCTCTCCGAGAAATTGTGAATCAGCGTGTAGGAAAACAGACGCTGCTTGCTCGGAATCGCGATGAAGAACACCGGTAGGTTTGCAGCGTTGTCGATATCAGCGCCGTTTGTAAACGTGAAACGAACGTGATGCTGCGTGTTTTGACTCTGCAAGTAATCGAGATTGATTACCGCGTGATTCTGTTTGAAAAAGTTTGGGGCCGGAAAATTTACGTTTCCCAATGGAAGAGCGACGCCGCCGACTGTTACGCACTCATCCGGATCTTCGCCTGCTGCTATTTTGTCTTGTATACAAGTTGGCAGTTGAACGTTTGCAGTCGATGCAACCGGCGAAAACTCATTAAAAACGGCCCTGTTTGTAGCTGACAAACCGGGAGTTGTGTTGATTATGTTGAAGCCTGCGGCAGTAGGGGCGACGATTCCGCCCGCCGGAATGGCACTACCGGTTTGAACTCTCTCATAGGACGTAAAGAAGAAAACTTTGTCCTTGCCAAGTGTAATTCCCGGCGGCATACCCTCGCCGAAATGGAAGAGTGGTAACGGTCCACCAATGTTGAACCCACCGCGGAAGTAATCCGAACGCGGCATAAAATTCTCGTCGTTACTATCTCTGGTGACACCGGAATTTTTCTGAATAGTATCCAGGGCATTCAAGTACCGGTTGCGGAAGAAGCCGTAAGCCGTACCGTGGAAGTCATTGGTGCCACTCTTCGTTACGGTGAGAAAATTGCCGCCGTTTGAGCGAGCAAATTCTGCCGAGAACTGATTTTGCAGCAACGTAAACTCCGCCACTTCCTCAGGAGAGATATATGACTGTGGGCCGGTTACAGACTTATCGTTGTTATCAACGCCGTCAACCACGAAATTATTATTGCGCGGTCGCTGTCCACCTACCGAGCCTCCAGTACCTACGCCTACGCCGCCAGAACTGGTAACACCCGGAGCAAGCAGCGCGAGATTGTTCACGCCCGCAGGACTTCCCGCCGGACCGGCAGTAGTTTGAGCGAGCTCGACTACCTGTCTGCTGCTGAAAGCTTTGGACAAGTTTGCTGAAGTCGTGTCAACCAACTCGACGCCACCGGCTGTTACGGTAACGGTTTCAGTTACCGCGCCTGGGGACAGCTCTACAGGTAGGTCGGTGGTCTGATTCGTGCTCACCTTGACATCGGTGAGTGAAGCAGTTTTGAAATTCGGTGCTTCGACGGAAACACCGTAATCGTCGGCCGGCAGTAAGTTTGAAAACTCAAACTGTCCCGAAGTGTTTGTTTGGGCTGTTTGAGTTCCGCCGGTTGATTTCCTGGTGAGGGTTACTTTCGCCCCGGAGACTACCGCTCCGTTTTGATCCGTAACTACTCCGCGGATGCCACCAGTGGTCGCCTGGCCATGCGCTGAGAGAACGCAGCTCACCGCGAAAAGTAACACCCATAAAAGCCGGTGCAGTCCTAAGTTTTTCATTATGAAATTCTCCGTAATGTGAAGCTCAATGGGGGAGCCGTGTTTCCAGTTCGCAACTGCTATTCCCTGAGGGGTTGCATTAAAACAACACGGCGATTTTTCGAATAAATCCGCCGTTCGTCGGCAATTTTTCGTGCTTTGGGAAAATTTGGTAAACGGAATAAATCCAAAGACTTCGAGAAAATCCAGAAATATGGAATCTCGACGAAGGGACCCCTGGGCCTACAACATCGAGAGTGGCCGCCACCTATGAGTAGCTTTGCCTCAAAGTCGGAAATCATTCTTGGACCGGGTCAGTACAGGGAGCGGTAGCGACCTGGTCGGACCATGAGAGTTCAAAGTCGTCAGGATATCGAATTCTTATCACTGAGCAGGTCGCTACCGCTCCCTGTACTGACCCGATCCAAGTGTCGACTTAATACATCTTCAATTGTCCGGCGGGCTATCGTCGTTACCTGGTGGAATCTCTTCCCAGGGAGAATATGGCTGGACGGCCGGATAAGAACTCTGCGCTGCCGGCTCCCAGTACGCCGGCTGCGAATTCGAGAGCACGAGATGAAAGATCAATCCGCTTTGCGGAATCGTCATCATTGCCGAGCGACCGGGGATGGCTGTAACCGTGCAACCCGGTTTCAGTTTTACTCCGGGCTGAGAGGCTTCTACTCTATCCGGATAGAGTGTTGAGCCTCCTGCCAAATGACACTTGCCGGCTGTATGGTTGTTGGTCCATGGGTACAAGAAGGTTGCCGTGCCTGTAGCTTGTTCGTACTTGACGCCATACATCGCAGGCGTATTCCCATTTGGATTACTCTCGAGAGTTGAAACCCTCACCTGCTTCCCGCCTACGTTCCATCCCAAAATCCTGACAGTTCTAAAAGTGTTGATGCCGTTCAGCCAATCATTGAGATCAAAGTAACCGGCGTTACCGTTATTTACTAAATCTCTGAAGGCGGTTCGATCGGATGCTGTCAGTCCGTAGAGGTTTTCTGTAGTGTTGGACCATACGCTCTTGAGGTAGTTGAGCAACAATCTCTGGTTTCTCGCTTCGTTACTACTGCTCAAATCGTAGGTGCCATCTCTGCCACTCTTATTCGAATATTGAATAGCTCTATCGAACAACGCTGCCCTTTGACTCTCAGTCATATAGTCTTCGTTCGAGCGCGAACCTGCCAACGCGATAAAGTGTCCAGCGTACTTGGGCGGATTGCCGGCCGATTCGTTAATGAGTGAGGCGTACGGATTGAAAGCCCACGATGCGTCGGGAATATAAATCTGGGTTGCAGGCGCCGCACCTGCCGACAAGCCGTAAACAAACCAGTTGGCTCGCAAGTATTTCCTGGCATACAAGCCAATATTTGCTGCGCCGGGTTTTGAGCTGTTACCGGAAATCGTGGTCCAATAACGAACCGCAACGATAGCAGTCAACACTGGTCCATCGTAGATGCTGGAGAAAATCTCCGTTCCCTTAAAGTGCCCGACGCTCTTGTTTGTAGTCTCCAACGCACCTGTCTGGTATCCCAAAAAATCATTCCACCATTTTATGTATGTAGGTGTTCCGATGCGCTGTAGATCATTCGGCCTGGTCATGTTCAGTGTGGGTTCGCGGAACAGACCGATGGCAGCTCCCAAAACAGGCAGATTTTGACTGCCGTTATTTTCCCAGGCGCTGAAACCCGGGTTAAGGCATTTGCGCCACCGCGCGTGTGCCTCGTCGCGGTAACCATCCCAATAGATTGTTCCGGTATCGCCAGTGTAGTTGTTCTGGATCGTCGCCAGTAATTCCTCTTGCTGAAGACCAGGACTGGCGCAGCCCTGGTGTTGAGTGATCGCCTCGACCTCTGCGATCCTCACCCATTGGTCCGAAGCTTTCGTGACTACTATCTTGATTTTTTTCGTGACGATGGTGGGAAAGGTGATTTGCGACCAGACCTTGTTATTTCCGGTGACGACTCCACGCCCATCCGGAATCGCTGCCCAGGCGTTATTGAGCCAAACTTCAACTCTGAAATCCACCAGTCCGTGATTAGTAAAAGTCAAACTCTTGTTCGGCTCGACGGGCGCCCAGTAAGTGTCCTGGACCGAGAAGATATTGATCTTGTTTATCGCCGAATCGTCGTAGAAGGTTATCTCCAGCCAGTCGGTGGAGGTTGAAGGATTCGGAATTGCATCATTCCAATAACCTCCATTGTCCCAGGGCGCACCTTTTCGATCACCGTTGATGGCATTCTCGGCGCTGAAACCAGCACTGTGTGTAGACGAAGCGGCGATGGTCGCGCGATTCGTTGCCAATGCGACATTGTTCGTCTCGCCGTTAAGGGACTGTGCATGGACGGCAGGGATTGACGCGACGAACATTGCGATCGCGAGTCCGAACAACTTTTGCAAATGCTTTGTACTAAATTTCATTACTTCTCCTGTTTGACTGGACTAAGAATCGTGCTCTTGGACCGGGTCAGTACCGTAACGCGGTCGCGTCGGGTCACCCGTCAAGTATCAATAACCGACGAACTATTGCAGTTCCGAAGACTCACCCGACGCTACCGCGTTACGGTACTGACCCGGTCCAACAATGACTTTGAGTCAAGGCCGGCTCGGTAGTTCGTCGATGAATTTGATCAACTGTTCCGGAGGTGAGAGCCCCGCGGTGACGATCCAGGCGCCGGCCGATTCGTTCCCGATAAAAATTCTGTCCGAATGATTGTCTGCCGGTCCCAATAGATCCGTCGCGAAGAAGGCGATTAGCTTTCGCATCGTCGCCTCGTCGGCCGTCAAGAGCGTCCAACCGGACCGGGCGCCGTACTTCCGGCCCCACTGCCTGAGTCGTTCGGGTGAGTCAACCTTCGGATCCCTGGTCAACAAAATGAGGTTGACTTCTTTGCCAAGCCTGTCGCCGAGTTTTTTCTGTAAGCCGGCAAAGTTGCGCCCGACGCCGGCGCAAACGTAATTGCATCTGGTAAAGAAAGTGCCGATCACAACGAGCTTGTCCTTAACCAGATCCTGATAGAGACGCAGCTTTTTTCCGTTCTGGTCAGTCACCTCAACGTCGGGCACGTTGAGTTTGATATTCATTACTTCTTCTCTTTTGATCCAGACACGCGTGGTCCGTTCTTCCTGTCTTGCAGGACACCACAGAGAGACAGAAAACACGGAGATCGCACAGAGAAGATTGCGTCCACTTAACCTTTTCATAATTTGAAAGCCACTCGTAAAAAGCGAGCCATGCTGTGACGCGTGACTGGACCAGTAGGACAATAATTGCCACCGCCGCATCCCGCGGTGATATCGCGCGCCTTCATCTCCGCAACGAAGGGAGCGGCCCAATGATCGACAGGCACATCATTAAACGGAGCCACGGTAGGTTTCGCCGGGCTTAGTCCCAGCGCTCTGATAATGAATGTCGCCATCTCCGCCCTGCTGACCACATTGTTCGGGCAGAATTTAGGCGGAGATAGTTGGCACCCCTGCGTAATTCCCTTGCGAGCGAGGAACTCAACAGCACGATAGGTCGCCCTGTTATTCGGGTCGGCGGGCATCGGTACGTCATCGAATCTTTGCGGAGCATCAGGTAACTCGTTTAAATCTCCGCCAAGTGCCCTCGTCAGGAAGATCGCCATCTGCGCGCGCGTCACGTTGTCGCTCAGACAGTATTGGCTGCCACCGCAACCGATGGTCACACCCATCGCGAAGATTTTGCTGATGTCTTCGTGAAATTGCGTGGGCGTCGAACTCGTACCTGGGTACACGACATCAGTGAATTTCCCACCTTGATAGACGGTGAACTCGTATCCGGTGTTTTGCTCGCCGGTGATTGTGACGAAGACTTTGCCGGGAGTCCGACGCGTGTTGGTGGTGTTGGCGGCCACTCTGAACTCAACAATGCCATCACCTGTTCCGTTCGCCTGCGTCAGAGTTATCCAACTGCTCGCGCTGTCCTCGACGCGCGCGGACCAACTCACAGTTGCGGCGGCTTTCACCTTAACCGTTCCGATCAAGCTCTCGGTGTCGTCCGGATACTCCTCAGGTAGAAAGGCCAGACTCGTGCGATCGAGCGAGAGTTTTCCGATAGTGACCATCTTCGCCATCGAAGGAGTGCCGCGGCCGTTGCGTACCACGAACATCATGTAAGGTCCGGGCGGGCAGGCGTTGCCGTCGACGGGAGCCGTGACTTTGAGTGTCTGGGCGTTCTGAGCGTCATCCTGTTTTTGCAGCACGACGCGGCGTTGGTCCTGATTGAAATCGTGAGTGACGGAAGGCAGCCTGATCAGCACGACCTCCTTGATGTCGGAGCGTGCGACGTTTCCGACCTCGACCGAGAATTGCTGGTTGTAGGCAATCGTGTCCGGGGCTGAGACTATCGCTGGTCTCAGTGCATCTACGACGTTGCCAACACCGTCCGTGTCGAATAAGTAAGGTGGCGAAAAGATTTCCGCATTCCGGTGGCCATTGTGGAGACATCTGGCAGACTGCGGATTGTACTTGTCAAAATCCTCCACGGTGAGACATGGGAATCCATCGGTTCCATTCTCACCACGGGCCACAGGAAGACCACTGCCAGCAACCATGACACGACCGTCGGGAAGTAGGATGACTGTCGTGTGGTACACCCTGGTCTCCCGATAAGGCGCCATCACAGTCCACGTATTTGCCGCGGGGTCCCAAATCTCAGGGCTCAATATCTGACCATTAGTACAGTTCATGTCCGGTGGTTCCGGATCAGGATCTTCATACTGAATGTTATTGCCGCCGCGACAACGGGTGCCGCCCGCGACGAGCACTTTGCCATCAGGCAGAAGCGCAGACGTCGGATATAACCTCGGATAATTCATCGGACTAACAGACATCCAGCTCGGCGTAGTTGCATTCAGGTCGATAACCTCGGCGCCGTTGTGTGGTTCGTAGACGTTGTTTCTCCCGTCGTGGATGAGCCCTGCTCCTCCCGCAAGGAGAATTTTTCCGGGCGCGTACATCACCGCAGTGCCCTGGTCGTGAGGAGCCACGGTTGTTGGTCCAACAGTCCAGGTATTAGTGTTGAGGTTCAGGAATCTGGACTTATTGTCTCCCTCCTGCGCATAGGCGTGAAAGACGCGACCGTCAGGAGCGAGAAAAATGTACGGGTAGTTTGATCTATAGAAGACGTAATGAAAGCCCGTGTCTTCTGCGGCCTGTCGCAGACCTCCGTTCAAATCGAAGATGTCGGGGATTGTATTTTTCCGCCGGCTGCCATCTTGATAACTGCCGGACATGATGATGGTTTCTCCGCTGTTGAGAGTGAGATTGAAAGGGTACCAGCGGCCGTGAGGCATTGATCCGGCTGTGGACCATTCTTTCTTTCTGGGATCGAAGATGTTGAGTTTTTCATCGCCGTATCCTTCGCCTCCCGGGTCACCCAGGTTTAGTGGTCTCTTGTGTCCTCCCGCGACGAGCAGCCGGCCGTCTGGGAGAAACGAGTGACCACTACAGAACAGGTTCGTTGTGGGATTGACGATCGTACTCGTGACGGATGTGCCGGCATCGGCGTATAGCGAATCGAGTAAAAATGTATTGCAGTGACCCTGAACGTCATGCCCATCGCCGTTAGGCGGCAGTGCCTGTTTGTCCCTGCCCCAATACAAGAGCTTGCCGTTGGGCAGGAGGCTGATGTGGACCGGAACGTCCCTCATCGGAATCACGTTCGTCCACTTGCCGGAGACCATCGGGTTTGTGGTCTGGATTGTGGGTTTTGCGTCGACCACCGAGACCGTTCGCTGGATCTCGATCAAAATGATGAGCGCCCCTATTAATAAGAGGATTACAGGAAGCACAAGCCGTCTGCGGGGAAGTATTGTCAGATGTCGCATAGATCACTCCTTGTTTAGGGGCACACGTAGACCCGAGCCGTCATGGATTGACGGGCCAATTGATCCAGTCTTCTGGTTGCTAGTTACCCGAGGTCAATGATGTGCGAGCGCGCTTCGGTTGTGTCTGATGGTTCGGTCTCGCTGGAGGTCGTGGCGCCGAGATCGATGATATGAGATCCCGCGTCGGTCGTACTCGAAGTTGAGCCGAGAGCGAGAGCGGTTGCAAGAATTAGTGATAACAGGTCCATCTTTTTATCCTTTCATTTCGGAATGGTCTTCATACTGCAAACGCAGCAAGAAGAAGCGAGTTGAGCTTTACCTCAAAAGTCGGAGATCGTTCTTGGATCGGGTCAGTACAGGGAGCGGTAGCGACCTGGTCAGTGATCAGCATTTTGCTTCCTATGGTTCGACCAGGTCGATACCGCTCCCTGTACTGACCCGAACCAAGAACGATCTCCGACTTTTGAGGTAAAGCTCAACTCGCTTCTTCTTGCTGCGTTTGCAGTA
>DATEIS010000136.1:0-13281 GCA_035278765.1 Pyrinomonadaceae bacterium
GGAGTTACTCCCCGTCGCCAACACCTCGCCGTTAGGTCCCTTCGATTTATCGCGCGAGTAGATCAGAAGCTGGTTCGAGTAGCTGAAACCCGGATCGGGCGTGACACCGGAACTCGTAGCACTCATGCCAAGCGGATACACGCCTCTATTCTGCGCCCCCACCTGGCCCACGAATACGAATCCGCAAACTGCCACTAACCAGACAGAAGTGAATAACGCGAAACGCAGCTCTCCTTTCATCGGCGCACTTTTATGTCTGAAGATCGGAGAGCCAGTGCAGAGCGCGCAACCCAGGCATGAAGCAGTATTCGCCCCCGCGCGTGACGACGAAGTGCGGAATGCCCTGTAGGCGCTTTCGCACGGGCTTCCGCGGCACTGTGAAACCACCTTGGTCGGCCGGCGTTCCAACGATCGGATCTTTATCGTCGCCAGCGCCGAAGAAAACGCCGTCGTTGATCCATTCCGACTGTACGAACTCGAATTGCCGGCCCAGGTGCGCCCCTACGAATGCGAACATCAACCCACGGTCGGCTCCGTCGTCTTCGATGACGCCTTCGGGAAGTGGTGGACCATACGCAGTGCCACGCCGGATCATCCTGTGTATGCGCGCCACGCCGGCTATCTGCGCGTCTCGTGGATTGGTGCGCCGAATGTGCGAGCCACATGGAGTCTTAAAACCTATCGGGTCGTCCGCTTGAAAAAGAAAGTCGTTGTTGCGATGCGGATCTTTGCCAAGCATGGGGTCGTCGTTGAACGGACAAAGCGCCAGCGGAGCGCCGCTGCGCCAGCGACCCATCATCTTCGCGGCGATCAATTCCTCTGCGTCTGGTCCATCCGAGTGGGATTTAAGAAAACGGCGAAACTCAGCAACGCGCTGGTGTAGTTTGCGGAAGACGACGTAAGTTCCGTTTCGTCCGAGGATTTCAGGCACGGTCTTTTGAATCCCGCCCATCTCATCCGGATAGCCGACTACAAACTCACCCGCTTTGAGCGGCAGCTCCTTCGGATTACTTCCTGCGATGCCGCTCCCCTCGATCGCCGGGTGACTGATGCCATCCCTGTATCCAAACGGTTCTGTTTCGGTTGGTAACGCGTGGCAGTTCTGTCTCCAGATGGCTTCGATTCCCGACATTTCGCGGTAGGCCTTCCGCGCGGGTTCCAGGACCATCTCAAGACGGCCTTCATCGGGTGAGACAGCGACGATGACGACATGCACATCACTCGTCCCGAGCGGCTTCTCCCAGTGCTCTGGCGCGCTCTCTCCGGTGTCGCCTAAGTCTTGCGCGCGCGCTGCCATCCCCTGCCTGAATTCCCACGAGAAACTATCGAGTGTCTCCGGCGGCACTCCCAACGCTTTGAGACCCTGGTACGTCAGCGCGACACTTACCCACGTGTCTGCTAATGGACTAGTTGGATTGGCTGCGGAGGTCACGACCTTAGCGACACGCCGCATCAATTCGCGCCCGGCCTTCGCTTCGTCTATACGTAGGGCGATGTAAGTAGCAACGTAAGGCGCGGGCCTCGGTCGCAGCACTCCACTTTGAATGTCGTCAAGCTCAAGCACGCAAGTCGCCTCTCTTTACAAACGCTATCCTGAAGGCGGCCTTACTTCGCCGTCGCAAGGTTTCGCCAGAAGTTATGCAGGCTCTCGTCGGCGCCGAACAGCGTGCTGAAGATGGTCGAGTCTGCGAAGAGCACGTCACCCGCGCGATCTCCCGCGGGAGGCATCCAGAGGAACATGTTGAATTCCGTGTTCCCTTCCTGCGTGAACGGGTGCGGCTTTGACATGTCGATCGGCTGTCGTGCCAGCACACGAACAGCGTCGCTGTTGTCCGTGACGGCGTAGTGCGGGAGGTGCATGTGGAAGTTGAAAGTCGTTACGCCCTTCAGCCATCCCTTCGTGTCCAAGTCCCTATCGATTGACAGCGGTGCGAGCTTCTTCGTCTCCGGATCGCGCAACGGTCGCAAGCCGTGCCGGTTCTCGACCGGTATTCCGAGTCCTTTCATCAGCGACCGCGTGTACAGGCCGAAGCGCTGCTGGCGCGGCACAAGAGCGTCGCCGTGATGCTTGTATTCCATGTTCCGCACATTCGGATCATCCGACACGCCGACCTCGTGGTGTGGGCCGAGAATGAGGCAGGTTCCTTCACGAGTAAGGAACCGCCGTACAGATTCAATCTCTTCCGTCGTCGCTTCTTGTCCGGTGACATTATGGTCCAGGCCGAAGACGAGAAGTGTATCGACGTCGCTCAAGACACGATCGTCAAGCGGAAGCTTGAAACCGGCCTGGTCTATCCGTTGGAACACTGGGACCGGCGCACCCGTAACCTCGCCGACGAACTGCTGAAA
Source organism: Pyrinomonadaceae bacterium (assembly GCA_035278765.1). Taxonomy (GTDB): domain Bacteria; phylum Acidobacteriota; class Blastocatellia; order Pyrinomonadales; family Pyrinomonadaceae; genus PSRF01. Next base: position 2,350 of record DATEIS010000136.1, read on the forward strand.
TGGAGCGAAGGCCCAAAAGAAAAGTTCGAGTGAGCCGGCAATTCCCTGCTGGAACTGTAGCGGGTCGGACCAGCGAGGCTCCTCGTACGCTGGCCACGCGACGCGCCTAACCTCCGTCATTGTCGAGAAGCGGTTATCCAGTTCTGCCGGGTTTCTCCCTGCCTCAGCCGGGTAACTCCACGCGATGTACATGCTCACGCGCCGCTGGTCGCGCGAAAATTTCCTCGGCACGTGGTTCTGGTTATAAATGCGCGCCACGTTGCTCATGATTCGCCTTCCTCTGATTGTTCTTCAGTAAATGACCGTGTTAATGTCTAACCTCCGACGAATCACTGCAACTGATCGAGCGCCTCCGAGAAGGCGCTCTTGAGCTTCAGGGCCTTACTGATTTCGTCGGCACTGAAGAAGGGATATTCGCCGTATTCCAGAAAGCTCGGGCACTGATGATCCCTCACGAACTTCACGAACGCATTGGGATTTGTCTTCCAGTCTTCAGGGAACCCTTCGAGGTTCTCGAAGACGGTGTTCACGCCAAGGCTGATAAATAGCGCCACTGCATCTTCGGTGTACTTGTCGAAGTCGGTATCGAAAATCCCCTGGTACATGAAGTACGTCACTCCCTCGATCGGGAATAGCACCCAACGCAGGTAGTGCAGCTTGAGAGGGGCCAGACAGTTTGGCATGGCGGCGACGGCCTTCTCGATGTTTTGAGCGTACTCGTAAAACACTGGCTCGCGACCGGGGATGATCTTCGCAATGATCGTGAACCCGTGGCAGGCGGGGGACTTCGGAAAAATAGGACCGTACTTCCCTTGCGGCAAACTCGCAGTGTCCTTAGGCATCGCCATCGCCTGCGGCTTTATATCCATACGAATGCTCCTTACTGATTGACAGTTTCCAAATCAAGCTTCGCCGACGCGAACGTCGGTCAACGAGTTCGACGACCGTTCATTGCGCTGGTTCTATGTGAACCCTAATTAAAGGATGGGAAAAGAAACACTGTCACTATTAACAGGCGGACCGTATTAGGGATCAGGCTGAGGTTTCACCCACTGACATTCGATATGAGTGGGTTTCTAATCTACAGATCACGGAAGGAAGGGTTTAGTCGTTCATTGGCGTGTCCATTGCGGGTCCAATAACGAGTCCTTAGGCAAATCGCTTCTCTTTTCACGGGGCGACACGGGTTCGATTCCCGTACGGGACGCCAAACTGAATTCGCCCCACACAACAGCTGCAATGTCTCTTACTGCTAATAGATCATAGCGGTTCGATTCTGGAGTCGCGCTGCTGAGACTCATTAACTCGCGATTTCATGGCTAATCCTCCAACGATCTCAACAATTCATTTGTGCCCGCAGAGGTTGCATCCTCTTTGAATAATAACGGTTGCGCCCACAGAAAATCCTGGTTGAAATCCTGTTCCCACGGATAGTGGGAATCAAAGTCAGGCCAGAAACATTGCAAGACAGGATAATCCCTTCGTTTGTAGAACCAAGTGGCAAAACAGCAACTCTTGGCGTGATACCCACCTCAAATCCGTGTTCCAATCCACTATGGGATTATGACAAGTCGGCTGTTTGATGAAATTTCAGCGGGTTTCTACGGCTTAGGCTGCAATGGTGCGAAGCGTTTCCAATTCCTTTAGCCACGTTACAACCCGGTTCCACCTCGGAATGCTTTGGAACGCCAGTAATAAACATCTCCAGCAGCTTTCATAAAGGCCTTAGTCTCTGCGCAACCCTCATCGTACAAACGTTTGCTTCACTCTTTCTGAGATCACGAAATATGGGATCCACACGTGCATTGCGACGAACCTAATGATGAGGGTGTGCCGTTCCTTGGCGTAGGACGGCGACGCCGCAACTGTCGGAACTAGACCTTCAAGATAGTAGCCCGCCAGCATAAGAACGAAAATCACCGGAATCGCTACTACGACGAGCGTCGGGAAAAACCGATGTTTGCGAAAGAAAAGAACAAGGCAGATTGCAGTGAGCGCGAGAGTGACTGAGGCTGAAATGACTCCAAATAAGATAGCCGGTTTCCAATATGGGTGATAAGCGGTAAACCCGGGTGTTGTAAGCCTCTCCCATACTTCTCCGCGAAATGGAAAAAGAGATTGGCCCAGACCAGCTAGATTATGAAGGAAACTGATGACCAAACCAATGGCAACAATAGTTAGAAACCCACCGATCTTTGGCGGCTCAGACTGTGCGTTCTCGTGCGAGCTGATATCTGCAGGATCTTTCCGGTTCCATTCCATTCTGGGAGAGATAATAACGCCGGGAGCGTGAACGTTTACAAAGTTTCAGGGCAGTGGGACGGCATTTGCTGCAGAGTTTCCATTTCTTTTCAGCCACGTAATAACGCGGTTCCAACTCTAATGCTTTGGGACCCCAAGCTATTAATCACTTACCAAAGAGTCCCATTTTCGCGAGGGTCCATCAAGCGAATGAACCTGTTGGCGGTGATAAAGACCTGGAGCAGATGGGCTAACGATTTGCTGTTTCCATTGTGATTACTTTACCGAAAAAATATAGCTTCAAGATTTCTAGACTCCTCTGACCGCGCAGTGAGCGACTCAACGTGGGTTCTGCTGATTTCCCAGCGTCTTTATTTTAGAGGAGATGTCTGATATGCGTTTGTTCTCTAAGACTGTCGCCGTCGTTACGGCGTTCTTTCTGGTTATCGTGAGCTCTCGGATCCAGGCAGTTGCTCATGAGGTTCCTCGGCGTTGGGCCATTGTTACTCTGACAGGGTCAGCTACTATCAACAACGCACCTGCTATCTCAGGTCAAACACTATTTGCAAATAACACGATTGCTACGACCAAATCATCCTCGCTGACTCTGGATTTACCGCGTGCTACTCGTCTCGAAGTCTCGGAACAAACTGAACTCACAGTTGAAGTGCTCGCTGATCTGCTTCGCGCTGAGCTGAAGACAGGCCACCTCAGGTTATCGACACGGCGAGGAACAACAACACAAGTTGAGATACTTCCCGGGCTGTCTGTCGTTTCAGATCCAACGATGCCGTCAATGTTTACGGTCGCGGCTAAGGACACGAACTTTGAGTTGCGAGTAGGTGAAGGCGCGATCGATGTTGTTGATAGCCGAGAACCCAGCAAAGGCCGGCAAGTGACTCACGTCGGGCCAAATATGACGTTCTCAAACGCCGGCCTGCTCAAAATCAATGACGATCAAAGCAACCTGACCACTCGCCAACGTGCCGCAATATTTATTGTCGCGGGCGGTGCGCTCGCTCTCCTTTTCATCGTCATCGTAACTGGCAACGATCCGATCGCTGATGGGCCAGGCGGGTGTGTGACTGTTCCCAGTGGTATGTCTCCGCAGAACCCATGTTGAAGTATGAGGGTGTCTATGTCTTCCATTGTGCGAACACTATCTTTGGCAACACTTGCAATCGTTCTAGTCTGCGCCACTGGCAAGGCACAAGATAGCGAGCCGCCGAAGTTTGAGGCCGGAGTTCAGTTCACGCTTCTCACCGTGAACCAGCCGACGCCAGGTTCGCTTTGTTGCTTTTTCACTCCTCCTGATTCAGCCAACTCATACTGGAAGTCAGGTATCGGAGGACGGCTTACTTACAACTTCAATGAGTTTCTCGCTGCGGAAGCAACAGTCAATTACTTTCCCGAGTCGCGGATAGATCCAGACCTTTTCAGACTTCGCCCAGAAGGCAAAATCTACCAGGGCCAGTTTGGCGTCAAGGCTGGAAAAAGATCTGATCGGGTCGGGATTTTTGCCAAAGCACGGCCGGGTTTTGTGGGATTCACGGAGGTCAGTCAATTGGTGAATCCAAACCAGCCCCTATTCTCTACAAGCTTTCGGGTCGAAAGAGAGACCTACTTTTCAATGGATGTCGGCGGCGTTGTTGAATTCTATCCATCGCAAAACACGGTCATACGAATTGATGCGGGTGACACGATGATTCGTTACGGAACGTTTCGCACACCTGGATTCACTCTGGCGCAACCCCTACTCGAGCGCGCACCGGAAACGAAACATAACTTTCAACTGGTAACCGGATTCGGCTTTCGCTTCTGACCTAGAACAGGAGTTTTAACGCCAGCTGGACTGAGCGTGGACCACCGATCTGATAAAGAGGACTCAAACCACCGTTAATGCCACCTGTCCCAAGACTACGCGCAAGTGTTTGCGTGGACTGTCCAAACATCGGGTTGGCGAGGACATTATTCGGATTGCCAAAGTTGGCGCGATTGAGAAGATTGAATGCTTCAGCACGCAGCTGAAGCTTCAGTCTTTCTGAAAGTGAGAACTGGCGTCGCATAGCAAAATCGATCTGAGAAAAACCAAACCCGCGCAGCGCGTTATAACCCAGTGATCCTTGCTTGATCATCATCGGTACGGCGAAAGCCGCGCGATTGATACGACGGCCTCCAGGTGCATTTGGATCGTTAAGATAAACGGGAACACCTGTGATCAGATCCGGCCGCTGTAACTCGACAATCAGATCCGCAGTCAATACATCCTGCCTGGCCACGATATTGATTGGAGTTGCTGTGCGGGTCCGAAAAATAGCATCGATAGACCATCCATTCACGACACTCGCAATCTTCGAGTCACTCTGCAATGCGGGCATTGCGTAAGTGGTCGTCGCTGTTAGCGAGTGCCGCACATCGAAGTCGGATGGCCCACGAGCTGAATTTGGATCAACGGATGTGCTGTTCGAGCTCGGCGTGATACGTAGCCGGGAAAATGAATCACTCGAACCATTGTCGATTGAGTGGGACCAGGCATAAGACGCAAGAAACTGAAGTCCAGAAGTTAAGCGCCGAACAAACTGTAGTTGCATCGAGTGATAACTCGACTCGGCGGCATTTCGTGTCACCCGGACCACCGTGAAATTAGGATTTGGATTCAACACTGCGTCCTGGCGTAATAGACGCCGTCCCAATGCCGCTACATACGCAACGGACACGACCTGTCTTGCGCCCAGCGATTTTTCGAGCGTGAGATTCCATTGAATTGATCGCGGGAGTTGGAGTTCCGGATCGAAGGCGACGAGGGGACCGTAAGGCGGACTCAACGAAAGAAGCGGCGGTTCGGCCTGGCCGGGCGTTAACGGGAACGCGACATCGAAGAATCGTTTGGCACTCACAAATGGAAACACACTACCGAAACCCTGTGCCGACTGACCGGTTCCCAGATCGTAAAAAAGACCTAATCCAGCACGAAGCATCAGTTCCTTTTCCGGCTGAGTATTGAGCTGATAAGCGAAGCCCAACCTCGGAGCGAAATTTCCAAGCGTTGTGCGCCACAGTCGAGTGCCGGCGGGAGCAAGCGCAAGTGCTGCAACGTTCTGAAGATTTTGAACTGTTACTGCATGATTACCATTTCGCTCGCGCGGTGGCGGATTTAACTCCCAGCGAACTCCATAAATGACATTCAATCTTTCACTGATTCTGGTGGTGTTCTGAACGTACGCCGAGAAGTTGTTGAAGACAGGTTCTCGTGGTTTGGCGCCTGCGAACACTTGCACTGAACGCGCGACACCCGACAACACCGACCCAACCTGATTACCAGAACCAATACCCGCAAACACTACCGTTTGGTTGTAATCCAGTGAGTCATAAAGTGGATTAAGGCGACGATAATCAATACCAAACTTGAATTGCTGAGGGCCGCGACTGAGCGAAAAATTGTCCACGACGTTGAGCTGTCGTTGAAGATTATTTACGTTCTTCCCGATTACGAGATTCGTGTTAGCTCCCTGACCTAGTTGGAGCTGAAAGCCGGCGCCGTTAACAGGCTGAGCTAACAGTGAATCCGCCAGGGGAACTGCGCCGCCAAAATCATCGACTAGAAAGTCGGTAGCCGCTTGCGCGCGGCTCCAATTGGTCCTTAGCTCATTGATAGCATTTGTGCCCAGTAGAAAGGTTGCGCCAATAGTCAGTGTCTGCGTGTTCATTTTGACGCGGGTAAGATTGTTAAGACTCTGAGCAAGACTGGGATTCACTACTGGTTCGTCACTGAAGCCCGGAACAATGGTGCTGCCCCGTTGTGTCGTGGCTGAATTCGCATCACTGTAGCGAGCGAACAGCATCAGTCGCTGGCTTGGTACAAGGTCAATGCGAACACTCGCAGCATTCAGATTCGACGGATCAGAGTAACCGGCTGAAAACTCGGCCAGACCAGCTCCTGTTTCAGGACCATTGGGGATCGGAAATGCGTTCAGAAAAGATCTAATCGGGGCGGGTGCCGCCAGGCGAGACGAGAGAGATGGCACTTCGGTAATCGCGGACTGTGGTTGTCGCAGGCGCAGACCTTCGAATGATCCAAAGAAGAAGGCAGAGTCTTTTCGTATTGGTCCACCCGCCACTGCACCAAAGTCGTTCTGTCTAACACTCGCTCGAGGTAGACCACGGCTATTGGCGAACCAGTCGTTTGCATCCAGCGCGTCGTTACGAAAGTAATTGAATGCGCGCCCGTGGATGTTGTTAGTACCCGAACTCGTGATAATCGAAATCTGGGCGCCGGGAGTACGGCCGAACTCCGGCGCGTAAGTGGAGGTTTGAATCTTGAACTCCTGCAGCGAGTCGACTGACACCAGGTTGCTCGTGGTGCCGGTGGCCGTTAATGCGGGTAACGATCCAACTGCCGCCTGACCCGGTGCGGCTCCGGCACTCACACCGATATTTGCGCTTACACCATCGACCATGAAGTAGTTCGCATTAGCTCGTTGACCGTTAACGCTAAACTGGCCCTGTTCACTAAAAGTAGAAGGCGATATCACTACTCCGGGTGCAAGCTCAAAGAGTGATTGAAAGCTGCGTCCGTTCAAGGGCAGATTCGATACAAAGTCTCGATCAATTACTGTGCTTACTGACGGTGAATTTCGCACTTCGGAGAATTCAGCGATTGTGGTCACTGCTCCTCCGATTTGACCGACTTTGAGTTTGATTCGGAGCGACAGTTGATCGCCAGTGTTGAGAGTTACATTTCTGACTTCGACCGGGGTGAATCCGGGCCGTTGTACAGTAACGTTATAACGCGCTGGTGGGAGCACGGGGATGACAAATGATCCTGTGTCGTTCGTGACTCCGTGCCGCAGCAGAGCCGTGTCGAGATTGAATACAGTGATTTCGACGGCAGGAACTACAGCGCCTGCCTCGTCGATTACGATCCCACTTAGTGTGGCGCTGGACGATTGGGCAGTTGCTGGTACGCAGCAAAAGAGAAGGACCAGAGTGCGTGCCAGCCATGAATTGAAGGCGCGGTTGTGTCCCACAAAATCACCGTAACTGTTCGGCCGTGAAGAATGCTTCAGTTGGGGGTTAGTCGCTGAATGTCCCTCGCCAATTGTTCAGCTTCGGCCAGCGATTGCCACAATTCAACCGAAAACGATGCTGAGCCAGAGTTTCCTTCAGCAACTGTGAACGCCCTGCGAATTACATCATCGTTTCTGAAGCTAATTCGGAGCAACTGAGCGCTGACTTCCTGAATACTGCCGGCGCTGGCGATAGCAGTGGTAGATCCGGCAGCAGGATAGATGCGTCGGAGGTCGTTGCGTACGGCAGCCACTGCGCGTTGATACCCTATTATTTGCTCACGGATCATACTGCTCCATTTTTCCCGCGCGTCGGAAGATAATGACTGGACGTCGCTCGCTGAAAATCGCTGCACTAGCTTTTGCAGTGCCGAGGCACGCAAAACTGCCTGTCGCGAATTACTCATGACGGCTTGAGTGAACTTTCTTATTTCAGAGTCAACAGCATCCGGAGGCACACGACTCATGAAGTATGTTCGCAATTCACTATCAGACGGTCCGCTACTGTCTGCGACTTCAACTTCGCGATCGATGTTTTTTTTGGTGTCACTCGTTGTATCGGCTCTACGTGCTGCTTCTGCGAGAGTACTAACGTCGATGAGCACAGCGGGATTGTGACGAACAGGCTCTAGTGCCTGAAGAATCTCTGCCTTCCGTGATTGGGTTTCGGTGACAGCTTCGACGCGAAGTGCTCCACCAGGAGTTCTCGACACGCTAATCTGTTCCCCAAGATTGGCTTTGATGCGATTGAGCAGGTACGTCACTTCAATTTCCAGTTCTACGGACGCCACGGCTTCAGGAGTGTTAACCGTCTTGCTGGCATCACGTTCGGGAGATCTTGAACTGGCACCTGTATTCCCGAACTCTTTATCAGGCTCAAACGCGCTCTGCGGCACCGCGTCGAGTGACCTCTGCTCGAATCCGGTTTCAATAAAGTGGACCTCGCTCGTGACTCCGTTCTGAGTGAGGATCAAAGTCTGCTCCACAGATCGTGTCGGCTGCTTGTAAATGCGCAAAGTCGCGTGCGTAATTACTGCCGGTTTGTTGGCATTGAAGGTCAGTAGATAACTCGTTGGTTCTTCGGTAACAACGATGGAGTCGGAGTTCTTCAGCAGGGCTCTGAAACTCCTGGCCGAGAGATCTAATCGCCAATACTCCCCGGCTTCGATAATGGCGTCTCCGGCTAGTTCGGCGGATACTCGAGACTCTGGCGATCTCCCTGGTTGATAAATTGTCGCAGCGCCGTTCGTTTGACTCCATTCACCATTGTTCAATTTTCCAGCCGCATCGTAAATCCGCCGCGAAGTCTTTCCAAGTTTGGCACTATGCCAGATCTCGACTCGTTGTTTGATTAGTTCTGCACGGTCTGAACGGCGCGTTTCCAGGCTCAGAGTGCGATGAGTTGCGAGATCAGCGTTTTCAAGGATTGTAGTTTCAACTCTTGTCGCACGATCGAGCAGTTCCCCTGCTGTGACACGAGGAACCGAGAAGCGTACAAACAGCAGAACAGTTATCAGAATCAGAGCGACGGTTGCCGTGATTGCAGCCGGATTCAGCACGAACCGGAAAGCCGTTTTGAGTTGCTGAAAAACTTTGCTGATTGTGCCTGCCAATGTGGTTGCCAATAAATGCGGCGGCGAAGCCGTCACGAGTCTCGGTGAAGCAGTTTCAGCTTGCGAGACCGCTGACCGATCACGATAGACAACCTCGACCCTTGGACTCGTTTCATCGAGATCGATCGACAAATCAAGGCGTCGATCATCACTGAATGCAATTCCAGAATGGAGAATTCCCGACAACGGCTGATCCATTAGCGAAATCATCAGCAGTAGAGTTTGCTGCCCGCTGAGTACTTCAATGAACTCGATCTCCTGGAGGTTATTGAGACTGAGAATTTGCGTGCAGCTATCGGAAGTTACCAACTGTTCGGCTGCGACGTTTCCGTTAATGGAAATCCTGAGTGATTGTGGTCGCTGCTCGAGTACTTGTTGAGCACGCCATCTGAACTTATGGATTTGTTCCTCCGCTCCAGCACCGCCTCCGTCACCATCGCCACCGCCACCGCCGGTCCGTTTGTTGTTGCTACTGCGAGGTGGTTGATCGATTCCAATTGTGTCTAGAGGAAATCGATCGGCCAATGGAGGGAGGTCCAGAATCTGATTTGTCTCTTCCAAACATTCAGGACAACTAACCAGATGACTGAGCTTGGCATGATCCAACTTACCTGTTGGACTATAGAGTTGCTTCAGTTCACTTACGTGCAAACAAGTTCCTCGTCTTGACTCGAACACTTGTTGACGAAGTTCCAGCAGGAGTTGATCCACAGGCTGGACGAAGCCCGTCCGTGGCGCCGGAACTGAAGTTTCCGCTGGTTTAAGTAAGAAGCGCAGTTGCGTGGGGTTTTGTAGGAACTGTCGTGCTTCGTTTCTCGCCAAACGGAGTCGTTCTTCCACGGCTTCACGAGTGCACTTCATGACGAGCGCGATCTCACGCGGAAAGTAACCGTGCAGGAATCGCAGGATCAACGCGCTACCCGCCTTGGAACTCTCCTTTCGGATGGCAGCGTAGTGACAAACTTGACGCAAATCGTCCTGGTATCGAATCAACTCTCGCGGATCGGCAGCACGCAGACTGCTCTCTGCAGAGTCGAAGTCAACTACAGAAAGTGATTGAACTTGCTTGTTGGCACGTCTTCGCAGTTGCGAGATATTGAGGTTGTACAAGGTGCGGTATAGGTAGGCATCGAGGTTGGTAATAGCGTCTAGATTTGGACGCGCGTGGACTAACTGAACATAAAGATCGTGAACGAGATCTTCCGCTCGTTCACGATCGTTTTGGGTTAGTTTGAGGGCCCAGTCGCAAAGACGCACGTATTTCGTGAGGAAAAGTTCCTCCTGTGAGTTAGTTTGCCTTGCTATCTTTGCGGGACTGGCCATAACCCCTATTTAAGTAGACGCCGTTTTGAGGTGAGAACCCACGAAGAATTTTCCGCTCAGACGAGATTTATGGCTTGACTGAGTTCGTGAAGTATACAGGCTTGGCAGGACAGTACCGCACCTTCTGCGAATAGATGTGTTCTGGCAGGCCCGGCAGTCCGCAGTTGGCGCGATATTTTCGCGTGACACGGACTCGATCTGTAGGGCAGTATCGCTTGACTGCGAATCAAATCCCGGTTGGAGGAAAAGGTGGCATGAGGCAAGTGTCGAATCTCTGGACGAAGCGGTCTTTCACGAAGTTATCCACTTCCGGTTTGATAGTCGCTGCGCTTGCGTTCATCGTCGTGATCGGCGTGCCGGCTCAGGCGCAGAACGACAAGATGACTCCCATCGTTACGCCTTCCCAGCCCAATGCGATCGAAATCGGGACCGGTCCGCTGCCCGGTGCGAAGAACCCGGAGTCCTGGCATACCCAGTACGGGAGTCGGTTTGCGCGCAATGTAACTATTGCGACGTTGACACCCTTTCTGCCGGATCGAAGGAAGGCCAGCGGTGCGGCAGTCGTCGTCGCGCCCGGTGGCGGTTTTCGCACCTTGTCCATGGAAAATGAAGGCTGGAATGTCGCGCGTGCACTGGCGGAAAAGGGTGTCGCCGCGTTCGTCCTTAAGTATCGCTTGAACCAGACCCCC
>DATEIS010000137.1:0-8964 GCA_035278765.1 Pyrinomonadaceae bacterium
CCTCCTTCCAATGACGTGCCACCGATCGTTCATGAAGTATTGAACTCTTCGGGCGAACCGCTCGACACAGCAACGCGCGCGTACTTCGAGCCGCGCTTTGGTCACGACTTCAGTCGCGTTCGCGTACATACGGACGAGAAGGCCGCGTATTCAGCTCGCCTCGTGAATGCTCGTGCGTACACAGTTGGCGATAACGTCGTAGTCGGATCCGGACAATATCATCCATCCTCGCCGTCCGGACGTCGTCTACTGGCGCATGAACTGACACACGTGGTCCAACAGTCAAATTCGAGTCCAGCACTTCCTTTGACGATCTCTGAACCGTCGGACCGAAATGAAAGACAGGCAGACCAGGTTGCCACGGATATCACCGAACGCGGCTTGTCGTTCGCAGGCGTACCGGTAATGCCTCAAGCCGGCTTGATGCGTGACTTCGCATTAGAGCCACCAGCCGTCGTGCCGGAACAGCGTGAATTGACTGCGGCTCAGATTCGAGAAGCTATTCGATTCAACCGGGCCAGATATAACGAAGAGTCTACGCGCTTAATTCAGGACGTCGTGGGTGCACAGGTAACCGGCACCTTCGATGAGTTGACGGTGCGGATGATTGCATCGATGCAAAGGCAGTATGGCTTAGTCCCGGCGGACGGCAAGCTCGGTCCCGACAGTTACGATCACCTCATTCGCGAGTTGCAAGCAGAGAACGTCACGCCGGGCGAGTGCGTGACGATGTTTCATATTGTTGGTCCGCAGCCACTGGCGTTCTTCCGCAATTCGGCTACTCAGGGAAGTATCAACTCGCGCTTCGAAATTCGTGCTCGCTTCGATCCACGCTGCAACTGCAACGACTTCGAATACCGCCAATTCATCAGCGGTCACGTCGAACTGCTTGAGGCGGCTCCACCCGGTGTCACGCCGCCCGCAACTTCTGGTTGCGCGAGGCTGATTTCCTCAACGGCTGGAGTCATCGCCTGGGACATGGATCGCTGCTTCAGGCACCTTCCGAGTGGCCGGCTGAGGCGCGCCCTGCGCGAAGATGGCGACACTTCTATTCCAGCAGGCAGGGCCGGGCACTTTTACGGTCATCGCGACGATGTGGCGCACGCCCGGCGCGACCGTTATCTTCCCGATCGAGCTACTGGCTGCATCTACGAGGGGTTTGATGTCCCTGAATTGAACCCGGTGCCCGCCACGCCAGGCGATACGGGCGACGTTTATGACTGGCAAATGCGTTTTCGCGGAATCATCCAGCGCCGGGACGGCACGGTTGTGAGCGAGAAATTCTGGAACGTAAATGGAACGATCACAATTCCATGAGCAAAAGATGTTGGGATCATGAAACATCTTGCGCGAAATCGTCACTAACTCCTTGTTAGATAACCACTCCCTGCGGTGTAATTCCACTGAAACCAATTTTCGGAGCCACGGAAAATCGCGGATCCGAGCCCTGAGATCGGAGTCTGGAAGAGAATGAGGATCTTGCCGCGCCTCAATATGCCGACGCAAAAAGCGGCCCGCCGTGTCTGGCGACACACAAAAGCCCGCCTTAACCTGAAGCGTATCTACTATTCAGTCGAGTTTTTCCTCTTTGTAGTTATTTTCTTTCTTGTCTTCTCAGGCAGCCGGCTGCGGTTCATCGATGCCTGGGGAGGCAGGATGGATACGATTGTCTCCGTGCTGCTGCTCGTTATTTTTGTTGTCACTCACATCATTGCTCGCCGCCGGCTGTTGCCAAAGATTCAAAGCTATTACGCTCCCGCGCCGTACGATGAGCGCAAGATTTTTTTCGACCTCGGACAGGGCTCACAACATGTCGCCAGCATCGATCAGCTTTATCAACGCGTAGCGGAGAAAGTCAGAAACGCACTCGATGCGAGCAATGCCGCTATCTTCATTCGCGACGATGTGAGTGGAAACTTCAACCTCCGTGTTTTAACTGGTATGGCGGAAGGCTGTCCCCCCGAAAAATCTTTGCAGTTGAATAAACGCGCATTCGTAGTACGGCGACTTATGAACCTCTCGACGCCGTTACTGATCGAACCGCGTGAGATTGAAACCTGGTCGCAGGCACTCAATTCGGTTCTGCCTTCGACACGTGAAGAGCGTGCGAGTGAACACGACGTATTGCGGGCCGTCAAATCGACCCTCCTGGTCCAGATAAGACAAAAGAACGAGCTCGTCGGAATACTCTCGTTTGGTCCAAGACGCGGTGGCTTTCAATACGCCCTTGCCGATCGAGAGCTCTTAATGTCGATCGCCGCTCAGCTCGCGTTGATAATCGACAACGCGCGCCTGACTGAACGCATGGTGGCCCAGGAACGAATGCGTCGCGAGCTCGCACTCGCTGCGGAAGTGCAACAGCGTCTGCTGCCATCGTGTGCTCCAAAAGGCGTCGGGATGGAGGTCGCAGGTTTTTGTGAACCGGCACGCGGAGTGGGCGGCGATTACTACGACTTCATCAACTTCGACAACAGCAGTCAGCTTGGTTTGGCCATTGCCGACGTGGCGGGCAAGGGGATGCCGGCCGCGTTGTTGATGTCGACAGTGCAGGCGACGTTGCGGAGTTTGACGGCGAGAAACGGTTCCAGCAACAGTGCACATTCCGAGTTGTCGTCAATCGTAAGCAAGCTCAATCGTCTGCTATTCAACACGACCAACGGTGAACACTACGTCACGTTCTTCTACGCAACGTTTGATGAAGCCACACAACTGCTTACGTACGTGAATGCAGGACACAATCCACCAATCTATCTTCAGGCTGATTCTGATTTGGAAGTTCGCCAACTGACCTCCGGAGGGATGGTGGCTGGCGCATTTGAGCACTCCGCCTACGAGCAGGAAACAGTGCAGATGAAACCAAACGATCTCCTGTTCCTGTACACAGACGGTCTGAGCGAAGCACTGAACGTCGAAGGCGAAGAGTTCGGCACCAGCCGCATCATGGACACCTTGAAATCGATAAAGACTCTTTCGGCCGATCAAATTCGCGACGTCGTTGCGCGACGCGTAAAAGAGTGGTGCACCGGCATATCTTTATATGACGACCTGACCTTCGTCGTCATGAAGGTCAAATAACCAATCCGTGTAATCCGTGGCTAAAAAAGGAGCTGTGGCATGAGGAACTTCATGCAGGATTTGCGCTATGGCATTCGCATGATGGCAAAGCGACCGGGTTTCACTCTAATCGCAGCGCTCACACTCGCACTCGGCATCGGCGCCAACACCGCCATCTTCTCCGCTGTCAACGCAGTGTTGCTCAAGCCATTGCCATTTCCGGAATCCGAACAGCTCGTCGATCTCGCTGAAACATTCAAGCCCAACGGCTATGGCTCCGTTTCCGTCCCAACACTCGAAGACTGGAAAAATCAAAACACAGTCTTCGCCGGCATCTCCGCCTATCAGGGCACCAGCTTCAATCTTGAAGGTGGCGACGCCCCGCAGCGCATAGCAGGTCTGAAGGTAGGCGCAAACTATTTCGACGTACTCGGAATGAAACCGGCATTGGGCCGAACTTTCCTGCCCGGCGAAGATGTGGCTGGCCGTGAACACGTAGTCATGCTCAGCGATCAGCTTTGGCGTCGCAACTTCGGCGCGAATCCTGAGATCATCAATCAGACCATTGCTCTGAACGGGCAGAAGTTCACAGTGGTTGGCGTAATGCCTCCCGAACTCGGGTCGCTGTATCGCAATGTACAGATGTGGTCACCACTCGCGTTTCCGGAGAAAGATCGCCTGAACCGGGGAGATCACAAGTATTTGGTGATCGGACGTCTCAAGTCAGGTGTGACGCTCGCGCAGGCGCGCGACCACATGAACGTAATCGCGCAACGTCTTGAAGAGCAATATAAAGACGGACGCGGCATTCGACTGATGCAAATCGAGGAGCTGTGGGTCGCGAACGTTCGCTCGCCTCTTCTGATGATGATGGTCGCGGTCGGCTTTGTGCTTTTGATTGCGTGTACGAATGTGGCAAATCTGCTGCTTGCGCGAGCGACTGTTCGACGCAGAGAGATCAGTATTCGCGTCGCGCTCGGAGCCGGACGCGGCCGATTGATTCAACAGTTTCTTACCGAAGGTCTACTGCTTTCGGTGCTCGGCGGCGCACTCGGAATCGCACTCGCATGGTGGTCCATGAGCGTGCTCGGCAAGATCGCATTCCCGTTTTTACCGCGCTCACAGGAAATCGCGATCGATGGGCGAGTGCTACTTTTCACTTTGGTGGTATCGGTGCTGACAAGTGTTGTCTTTGGATTAATTCCGTCGCTTCAGGCGGGCAAGACTGACGTGCAGGAGACGCTCAAAGAAGGCGGCAACACGATGTCAGCCGGCATGGTTGGCGGGTGGCTGCGTCCAAGTCTCGTGGTAGTTGAAGTTGCTGCTGCGGTCGTCTTGTTGATCGGCGCCGGTTTGATGATTCGCAGTGTGATGCGAATTCGCGATGTGGAACCGGGCCTGAGACCACAAAATCTTCTCACCGCAAAAATGTCACTGCCGCGCGAGAAGTACAAGGATTCTGAGTCGGCTATTCGCTTCTATCAACAGGTCGTCGAGCGCGTGAGTCATTTGCCGGGCGTTGAGTCTGCCGGACTGGTCTCACATCTTCCAATCGAGGAAATGGGTTACAACGCCAACGTTTCTGTTGAAGGAAAAACGTATCCGCCGAACGAGTCTCCGCTCGTCGAGTTTCGCGTCGTCAGTAATGACTATTTCCAAACCGCTGATATTCCATTACTGCGTGGGCGTCTCTTCAACCAACAGGAAGGTGACGACAAGCAACCTGTCGTCGTGATCAACGAAACGATGGCGAAGCAGATCTGGCCCGGCGAAGATCCGATCGGAAAGCGACTCCAGGATGAAGATAAGGTGACTGTTATCGGTGTTGTAGGCGACGTGAAGAACTATGGTCTGCTACGCCAGCCTGCGCCCGAAATGTACGCGCCATACACGTTAAGCAATTTCTGGCCTGATATGCGCTGGAACATGCGACTGCTGGTGCGTTCGACTCTTGATAACAACGAGATCGCAGCGGCCGTGCGTCGAGAAGTTCAGGCAGTTGATCCGGCGCAGCCGATTTATGCAGTGCAAACGATGAATCTCGTGATCGAGAACACTGTCCGCGATAAGAGTCTGAACACCACGCTGTTGAGTGTCTTAGCCGGAGTATCATTGCTGCTGGCTGTGATTGGAGTTTACGGTGTGATGAGTTACACAGTCGCGCAACACACACGCGAGATTGGAATTCGAATGGCGCTCGGCGCCCGGCCGCAATCAATTCTAAAACTCATCATGGGCCGTGGCTTCGTGCTCGTGAGCGTTGGCGTGGTGGTCGGAGTGCTGGCCTCTTTCGGCCTCACGCGTTTCATCGAAAACATGCTCTTCGGTATCACCCCCACAGATCCACTCACGTTTGTCGTAATCATTTCCATCTTAGGTGTGGTCGCACTCCTCGCGTGCCTGATCCCCGCCCAACGCGCCATGCGCGTCGACCCCATCGTCGTGCTTCGTCACCAGTAAAGACCACATAAGGCACAAAAATCTTTTTGTGCCTTTTGTGCTTCTTTGTGGCTTAGTTTAAGCTTTTGGCATGCGTGGTTTACAGAGTCTCGTTTCCGATTCGCTAGCGATCGACATGGGATCGGCGTCGACGATCATCTCGGTGCGCGGTCGTGGCGTCGTGGTCGACGAGCCGTCGCTTGTGGCAGTCGACAACGTAACGGGAGAGATGATCGACATCGGTCACGAGGCAAAACAGAAATACGGACGTGAAGCGCGCGGCGTAACGGTGATCTCTCCGATGCTCAACGGTGTCGTTGCAGACTTCGAACGAACGAGGGAGATGCTGGCGCACTTTGTTCGCAAAACACGCAGCGGTCTCTCACCTTTCAGAAGTCGCGCGCTGATGAGCGTTTTTTCTGACGTCACGCCTGTGGAACGACGCGCGTTGCTTAGCGCCGCGCAACACGCTCACGTCGGACGTGTAGGCATGATTGAAGAAGGTCTCGCGGCGGCTTTCGGTAGCGGCATAAGTGCCGACGAGACGCGCGCCTCCGCGGTTGTCGATATCGGCGGTGGCACGACGAATGTTGCTATCGTCGCGAGCGGCAAGATCGTTCGCGCTCGCGCGGATCGAATTGGCAGCTCGCATATTGACGTTGCCATCATCAATCACGTTCGCCGTCACCGTGGCTTGCTGATTGGCGCTAGAACCGGAGAGCGTCTAAAACTCGAACTGGCCTCAGCAACTGTGCCCTCCAATCTTGGCCAGGAGATTCCGGTGAGCGGCAGCGACGTGCTGACACGAATGCCTCGGTCAATCGAAATTACTGCGGGCGAGATCTACCCGGTGGCGCAGGAAGTAGTTCGTCGAATCGTGGAAGGCATTAGTTCAACACTGGGCGAGCTTGCGCCGGAAGTGGCAGGCGATATTTACGATCGAGGGATAATTCTCACCGGCGGAGGCGCTTTGTTTGGCGGTCTGGACGACTATCTTCGTGAGGAAACAAAACTCCCGGTCCGTATCGCCGACGAACCGAGATACGCCATCGTCCGCGGGCTCGAACAAATGTTCGATGAGCCACTCCTGGTGCGTCGCCTCATGCGCCAGGATTCTCAAATCTCTTTGGATCTTGAGACGGAGGCGCTTTAGGGAACGTACTGTAGGGGCGGCCCTCCGTGGCCGCCCGTGGTTTTGATAGAGCGTTTATCCAACACGTATGATCAAAGCCACGGGCGGCCACGGAGGGCCGCCCCTACAGTACGTACTAGTTGGTTTGCATTACGCGTTGAACTTCCGGTGGTTCTTCACCTAACCACTCTGGATGCGCAGCTGTCCCGTCGTAGATCGACGTGGTCTTGAAGAGTTCATACTCTCCGCGCGCTGCTGCCTTTGCTGTCTTGCTAAGCAAAGCCTTGACCTGCTCGTCGGTCATCGGTTTGAACGTGCGTGCTGCCGTTAATGCCTGCTCGAGGTTTTCCATACTTTCGCAACCGGTGATCACAACAGACGTCGGCAGGTTCATCGCGTACTGAAGACACTCGATCGCCGTTACAGTCTTCGACTCCAAAATCGTTCCGTTCGCCAACGCCTTCATCCCCAGCACGCCGATATTTTGTTTGACTAACTCCGGCAACACCATCTTTTCGAAACTCCGGTAGTGCGCGTCCATAACGTTGAGTGGCATCTGCACCGTGTCAAACTCAAATCCGTTTTCTTTCGCCACTTCGAGCATGTAAAGATGAATGCGTGGATCTTTATGTCCGGTGAAACCGATAAAGCTGATCTTTCCGGCTTCGCGCGCTTCGATCAGCGCGGCATTCGCGCCCTGCTCGTCGAAGATGCGATGCGGATCTTCGAAGCGAAGAATCTCATGGTGTTGGACCAGATCGATATGATCAACTTGCAATCGCTCGAGTGATTCGTCTAACTGTTTCGCTGCATCCTTCTTTGTGCGACCATCGATCTTGGTCATCAGGAAGACACGCTCGCGATATCCGTCCTGCAGCGCCTTTCCCATGCGCTGCTCACTGGCGCCATCGTTGTAGTCCCAGCAGTTGTCCATGAAGTTGATACCGTTATCGATCGCGTGACGAATCATGCGAATACTCAATTCTTCGTCGATAAACTTAAACCCCAGATGCCATCCGCCCAGGCCAATGACTGAAACCTTCACTCCCGTTCGGCCCAGCGTGCGCATGGGCATTTCCATTTGCTGCGACATTTGTTCCTCCAGTGTTGGGTAATCTTACTACTCGTTGTTAACCAATTTTTGTGCTTTTTGTGCTTTATTGTGGCCTAACACGATCGTGGTATCCCTCACCTATCCCGCAGTGGTAGTTAAAAACTCTCCGATTGCGTGATGCGCTTATTGTTCAGATTTTGAACAATACAACCATTAAAGAAAACAACCCGGTGGTGGATGTATGACGACTAGACCAGAAGATCACTCCGTCGCGCGACGTGAGTTTCTGAAGCAGTCGATGCTTGCGGGCAGCGGCATCTTCGTCGCTTCACGACTATTAACTGAAGGCAGTCTGAATGAAGTTTCAGCACAGACGCCTGCATCCGAAAGCGTCGCGATAAAGCTACGCGTTAACGGAACGAACTACGGTCTGAAAGTTGATCCGCGCACCTCGATTCTCGACCTGTTGCGTGAAAACCTCGATCTCCCGGGCACAAAGAAAGGCTGCAATCACGGACAGTGTGGCGCCTGCACGGTGCTCGTCGATGGCAGACGTATCAACTCCTGCCTCGCACTCGCCGTCATCTACGACGGCAGTGAAATCACCACGATCGAGGGCTTAGCTAAAGGCGAAGAGTTACATCCGTTACAAACCGCGTTCATACGTCATGAAGGATTCCAGTGCGGCTATTGCACGCCGGGACAGATTTGTTCGGCAGTTGCGATGCTGAAGGAAGTGGACGCCGGGACTGTTAGTCACGTTACCGAGGACGTGCGGAAGCCGGGCCGTGTTGCACTCAGCGACGTCGAGATTCGTGAACGAATGTCGGGCAACATTTGCCGGTGCGGCGCTTATCCGGGAATCGTCGCCGCAATTCGGGAAGTGAGTGGACCAGCCGCGAGTACAGGAGTCTAAGATGAAGCCATTTGCCTATACACGCGCAACGACTCAGCAAGCTGCTCTTCAGGCAATCGTGCAAGAGAACGCGAGGTTTCTTGCGGGCGGCACGAACCTCATCGACCTGATGAAGGACAACGTCGAGCAGCCGGCGCGTCTCGTGGACATCAATCGTCTTGAGCTCACGCAGATTGTCGAGCGCGACGGCGGCTTGCGTCTCGGTGCGTTGGCGAAGAACAGCGACACCGCAAATCACCGGCTCGTGCGCGAACGTTACCCACTCATCTCGCAAGCGATTCTCGCCGGCGCTAGTCCGCAATTGCGAAATGCCGCGACGAATGGCGGCAATCTGATGCAGCGCACTCGTTGTTACTACTTCTACGACGT
>DATEIS010000138.1:0-15218 GCA_035278765.1 Pyrinomonadaceae bacterium
GATAGGTGTTCGCCAAACTGACGCCGTCGCTTCTTGAATCGCTTTAGCTCAAACCACCGGCGGCCACGGAGGGCCGCCCCTACAGTTCGCTGAACAGGGTCAAATTGGATATAGCGAATAAATGTAACGAGTTGCGAGCGCGGGAGGAGGCTTTTGTGCTCGCCACGGTGGTGGCGTACAAGAGTCCGCAGTCGGCGAAGCCTGGGTCGAAGGCGATTATTAGAGCTGATGGCGAAATGCTCGGATGGGTTGGTGGCGGATGCGTGCAACCGATCGTGGTGCGTGAAGCAAAGCAGGTGTTGCAGACCGGTAAACCGAAGCTCCTCACTATCAGCCCCGACGAGCCGCGCGATGACTGGAAAGGAGTCGGGTCGTACCGCATGAGTTGCGAAGGTGGCGGTTCGCTCGAAATTTATCTGGAACCATTCTTGCCGAAACCACAACTGCTGATTGTCGGGCGTTCGCCCGTGGCCCAAACCGTTTCTCACCTCGGCCACATGCTCGATTTCAAAGTCGTCGTCGCCGATCCGGAAGTTAAGAGTGAACTCTTTCCTGATGCGGATTTGCTTCTGACTGATCTCAAGCTGGTTCGCAGTCACATTGACGAGAACAGTTTCGTTGTAATTGCGACGATGGGAAACGGCGACGAAGAGGGATTGCTCGCGGTCATCGGAACGAGACCGCGTTATCTCGGACTCGTAGCCAGCGAAAAGAAGTCGCAGGCGCTTTTTGAATACGCGCGTGAGACTGGCGCCAGCGACGAAGACATCGCGGTGTTCAAGTGCCCGGCAGGCATGAAACTCGGCAGTGAGACGATCGCGGAAATCGCGCTGAGTGTCGCCGCGGAGATCATTCACGTGCGGAGAAGCAGTTCGACGGAATCTGTGTCGATGAGAGTTGCAAAGGATCCGATTTGCGGAATGACTGTCGATGTTGAGAACGCGAAATACACCTCCGTGGTCAACAACGAGACCATTTACTTTTGCTGTCTTCGCTGCAAGGAAACATTTGATCGTCCACAGGTTACACAGATCAGCAGATGAAGAAGTTTATTTCGGGATTAATTCTGGGTGCCGGCGCCTCGCAGCGACTTGGACCACCAAAACAACTCCTGCCGTTTCGCGACACAACTATGCTGGGTTGGGTTGTGCGGCAGGCGCAACGAGCCACGGGAGTTGATGAACTTATCGTCGTGCTTGGTCGTGCCGCAGACGAAGTGCGTGAACGAGTGGATTTCGGAGCAGCGCGTGTTGTGGAAAACAAAATATTTACTGAAGGGTGTTCGTCGTCGTATCACGCTGGACTCGCAGCGCTGAATCCTGCGTCGCAGGCAATCATGATCATTCTGGGCGATCAACCCGGTATCACGCCTGAAGTGATCGATACACTTGCGGAAGAGTGGCGACGAACTGACGCTTTGATCGCGCTCTGCTCGTACGATGGACGCAAGGGTCATCCGATGATCTTTTCCAGCGCGATGTTCGCTCAACTCGAAGAACTACACGGCGACAAGGCCGCCTGGAAACTGGTCGACGCGAATGCGGATCGTGTTCACGAAGTTCATTTCAATCTTCCCTTCCCTGACGACATCAACACCGCCGCAGACTTCGAGCGGATCACGGCATGAGAGACGAAGTGCGACAGATCCAGCGCCTGCTGGAACAACAGATCTACATCGCCGATTCGGCCATCGCCACGGCGCTGTATCTTTCAATGGCGCTCGGCAAACCGCTGCTGATCGAGGGACCGGCTGGGGTCGGCAAGACAGAAATCGCGAAGGCGCTCGCAAGTGCGCTCGACACAAAACTCATCCGTCTACAGTGTTATGAAGGTCTCGACGCCACGACTGCTCTCTACGAGTGGAACTACCCCAAACAGTTATTGCACCTGAAACTGGAAGAAGCATCTTCCACTCCGGAAGCAGAAAAGGAAGCAACTATCTTCAGTGAAGCCTTCCTGCTCAAGCGTCCTTTGCTGCAAGCGATCACCGAACACGAGAGTTCACCGGTCTTACTAATAGATGAAATCGACCGGAGCGATGAGGAGTTCGAAGCGTTTCTGCTCGAAGTGCTCTCCGATTTTCAGGTGACGATTCCCGAGATCGGCACGATCAAGGCGACTCACAGACCGCACGTTGTCCTGACGTCAAATCGTTCGCGCGATCTGTCGGATGCGTTGCGACGTCGTTGTCTTTATCACTGGATTGACTATCCGTCGCTCGAGAAGGAACTCGAAATCGTGCGCGCGAAAGTTCCTGAGATAGCTGAGGTGCTTTCACAACGGCTTACGCAAATCATGCAAGCGACGAGAACGATGAGTCTGTCGAAAATCCCGGGCGTCGCGGAAACACTTGATTGGGCCAACGCCCTCGTTGCACTGAAAGCGACTGATTTAAATGATGAGATTATTGCCGAGACGATTGGTTGTTTCCTGAAGGATGAGACTGACATCGCCTCGTTCAAGGCAGAGTTGCCACGGATTAACGCGGATTGATAGAAGATCGTGAAATCGAGAGGCTGGTCGAATTTTGCAGGACGTTGAGAGAGCACGGCTTGGCGGTCACGCCTGCGGAAGTAGTTACGGCTGCGACTGCGTTGGAAATAATCGATACGAAGGATCGGGATGAAGTCTTCTTGAGTTTAAGAAATATCCTCACCACCAGCGTCGACGACTTTCCCATCTTTGAAAATTTGTTTGCGACGTATTGGTCGCAACGGCCTATCAAGGTTGTCGAACGCGAACCATCTCACAACACTCAAATTCGGCGCACCACTGGCGGACTTGCGTTCTTCCTTCAACATTGGCCGGCAGAAATTCGGTCCACGGCTCAACCCGTGAACGTACCGGGTGCGAGCGACACTCAGGCGCGCGCTGAAAAAGACTTCACTACCTTTAGCCACGAAGAGCTGGAAGAAATATCACGCATCGCTCGGCGCATGGCGCGACGATTGGCAAAGAGCCCTGGCCGGCGCTGGCGTCCGGTGGCGCGCGGTCGCCGAGTAAATCTGCGCCGCTCGGTCCGTTTGTCATTAAAGACCGGTGGCGAATTGATCGAACTGAGCTACCAGGAGCGCCGTCCAAAACGGACGAAGCTGTTCGTGATCTGCGACGTGTCGGGATCTATGGATATCTATAGTCGTCTGCTATTGCAATTTATTTATGGACTGCAGAACAGCTTCGCGAAGGTTGAGTCTTTCGTTTTCGCGACTTCGCTGGCGCGCATCACCGGCGAGTTAAAAGGCAAAACTTACCAACGCGCGCTCGACCGTCTGTCAGCGAACGTGCGAGGCTGGTCGGGAGGAACACGAATCGGCGCAAGCCTCGCGAACTTTAATCAGCAATGGCTTCGCCGCATTGATCGACGAACCGTGGTGATCATTCTGAGTGACGGGTGGGACACTGGAGAACCTGAACAACTTGCCGGAGCGTTATCCCAATTGCAGCGGCGCGCGGGCCGTGTGATCTGGTTGAACCCACTGCTGGGTCACGACACTTATCAACCACTAACACGCGGCATGCAAACAGCAATACCGTATATCACTGTCTTTGCGCCGGCACACGACCTCGCCAGCTTCCGCGCACTTGAATCACACCTGGTGTTGTAATTCGAAATGGACGAACTTTTCCAGGACATCGAGAAACTTGCCGAGAAAGAGAAGCGCGTCGCGATGGCCACGCTCGTTGCCACTCGTGGGACCAGTCCGAAACGCGAAGGCGCGAAGATGTGGGTCGGCGAAGAAGGTCGCATTCTTGGCTCGGTGACGATTGGCGGCTGTGTTGATGCGCGCGTAATTGCCGAGTCGGAGCAAGTCTTGTCCTCCTCGGAACCACGACTCGTCGAGATGAAGCTGGCCGACGAAGATGCGTGGGAGATTGGTTTCTCATGCGCAGGCGACCTGGACGTGTTGATCGAACCGGTCGATCTCGCGAACCCGAATGGCAACGTCTTCGATTTATATCGAACTGTGCAAACAGCCGTGGACCGAGGCCGGCGTGCTGTGATCGCAACCTCTCTGAAAGACAGTTCGTTCAAGCTGTTGATTGTCGAAGGCGAGGAAGTTTCCGGAACGTTGGGCACTCCTGACCTGGACCTTGAAGCGCAAACCGTCGCGACCGATCTGATGCGAAAGCGCAGGTCAGGCACGGTCGCGTTGGATTCTGAGTCCTTGCCCGTGTTCTTCGAGGTTCATGGACCACCGCCAACACTGATCGTCTTCGGCGCCGGACACGTGTCGATGCCGTTGATTAGTCTCGCTCACGATCTTGGTCTCAGAACGATCGTCGTCGATGGCCGCCCGCGCTTTGCTACCCGAGAGCGCTTTCCCGACGTTGACGAACTGCTGATCGGGATTCCATCAGAGATTGCCGAGTCATTCGCCTACACATCTTCAACCTATGTGGTGCTGACAGCTCACGATTACAAATATGATCTACCGGTGCTGAAAGTGGTGTTGCCAGCGAAACCGGCGTACGTCGGATTACTCGGCAGCAAGCGACGCGGCGCTGCGATCAAGGAATTTCTGAAAGATGGCGGCATGGATGAAAGATTGTTGGACCAGCTTCACGTGCCGACGGGGTTGGACATCGGCGCCGACAGTGCATCTGAAATCGCCCTCAGCATTCTCGCCGAAACTGTGGCGATCAAATCGGGTCGGAGAAAATAACGATGCCCGTGCTGTACAGCGCTCTGCTGCTGGACCACTTTCGGCATCCGCGTAATTACGGCAGCCTTGAGGATGCGGATGTGAGTTACGAAGCGTTCAACCCGTTGTGTGGCGATCGGATCAGGATGGAGTTGAAACTTGATGGTCAGGTTGTTCGTGCGGCTCGTTTTAAAGGTGATGGTTGTGCGATCAGCATGGCGGCTGCGTCGTTGCTAACGGAACTTATTGTCGGTAAGGAGATGATCTCTGACGAAGAGCTTATTTCGGCATTGCAGAGCGAGATCCAGCCCGCGCGTATACAGTGCGCAATTCTCCCGCTAACTGCACTCCGAGACGGTTTGGAACACAGATAAACGCGGATTTAAATCTGGCTTTCGGAAGTTCGGTCAGGAACTTTCTTTGTTAAGCCCTGAAGACGCTGCTCAAGCTCCTCGGCTTTTTTCACGTTGTCCCGCGCATTTCTCAAAAACCGTGGATAGACTTTGAGCAAATACTCGTAATTCGGATGGATTTTTACTGCTTGCTCGAATAAGTCTTCAGCTTTTTGCAGTTCGCCGCGCCTGTTATAAAGAAAATCCGCAAAGCGTGTAAGAATGTAGTCGTCGTCAGGTTTTGCTTCAAGGGCTCGGCGGAAATAGTCTCCTGCCTGATCCTCATCGGTCCGATGACGATCGAGGAAGTCTCCATAGAATGCCAAAGTCAAATAATCCTTTGGGTCAATTTCGACCGCTCGTTCATAATGAGTCTGGGCCTTATCGAAGTCTTGAGCCTCGTCTGCAAGAAAACCAGCATAGGACCTCTGCATTGGCGCACTGTTAGGCAGGGCTTCGACTCCTTGTGAGAGGATACGTTCTTTAGCTTCACGATCAGGGGCGGCCTCTGCCTCCTGAACCCATGACCACCACGGCTTATCTTTTCGACTGTCACCGATCTCGCTAACCGCCTCGCTTAGAGCGGTGTCTGCCTCCTTGCCCCCTCCGGTACCTCTCTGACCTGGTCCCAACATTAAAGCAGCCTCGACCAGCTTATCCTGCTGTTTCTCGTAATTGAGTTCACGATCGCGTGCCCGATTCTTTAAGCGTTCCAGCAGATCAGGAACGGTCCCTTTCTCTTTTAACCTGGTAAGAAGCTTCGCCATTAGTTCGTCGAAGCCTCTGATAGGAACGAATCGACCCCGGCGCGCTTTAACATAGTCGCGGACCTCGGGAGACACGCGGTTCAAACAATCCATTCCCATTACATCCGGAGCATAGACACACCAGAAAATGCGATCTGGAATCTCAGGTGGCAATGTTTTGAGAAAGCCCATCAAGCTTCCATCATTACCTTCGTAGCCGATCACAATGGGCGTGTAACGATCGAGAATTCGTCTGAGCGCAATGCACCAGCCCTGGGGCAAACTTGAAATGTCATTCGGCTGACTTTTGGGTGAGAATCCAAGGGCCCCATGGATCTTGGCAACTAATGGACGCCGGAGTTCAACCGCCGCATATTGGGCTAACGCATCGTGGCCGATTACCAGCGGAAATCTACTGGAATGGATCGACAAAGCATCAGCGACAAGGTTGTCGAAATTAGTGGTCACAACCACACGATGCGATGTTTCTGATAATAAGTACGCCAAAACGCTATAACCGAAACTGGGTTCTTTCCCTTCCATCTGGTTTTCAAGAAATGCATATCCGTTCTGTTCGTTGTCGCCGTATTTCCGCCGATATAGCTGAGGATAGAAACTCGCGAGATTCTTTAATTCGAACCCATCGATTTCGAGTCGTTCGGAGGTAGCCCACTCTTCGAGAGTGCGGGTATAAAAATTCTCGGCGTCGTACATTTCGCGGAGCCACACATTCGCCATTTCGCCGCCAGTGGAGATGCCAGAGGAGCGAGACGCACCAGCTCCAAGGATGAAGCAAAACGGGCGTTCCGTTCGTTGAGTATGTTGGTTGAGAAATTCAGTAAGGAATCCTGTCTCGGTGATTACTAATCTATCTTCTCCCATTTGCGATCAACTCCGGGTTTTGAGGATGGAGATCTCAGAATTTCGATCCCTGGTTTCTATAGTCTAAAAATCAACAAGATGCACGCCTGGACAGTCAGGACATTCCTCGGCAGCAACCACGAATTGACAACGGCAACGTGGACAATATGAGATTGAGCTGTCTTCCTGATTCGGGGCCAGCAACTCTTCCGGTTTTAAGTAAGGCTCGCAAACACTGAGTTGCGCGTTCGCCGCCCACGTTATTGTTTCAACCGCACTCGCGTCTGAGAGATCATGGCCCAGTGGATGCTTCAAATCGAGAATGACGCTGCGCACAAACTGGCGCTCTCCGGATTTCGTCAACACTTCAACGAGCACAATTGGACTAAACTCAGCCAGCAAGTTTTTAGTAAGAATGTCCGCCGCGCGAATCGCGACCGGTGGACACAAGATCATCTTGATTAGACTCTCCAAACGCTCGGACGACTCAGCCGGATATAGTTTTTTGTGAGCGCGACGAAACACAATCGCGATCTCCACCGCGAGGGCGACCATCACTATTGCAACCGGTATGATCAAAGTCATCAACCCCACGATGCCGCCCAGCACCGGCGTCACCACAAAGAGAAACACGAACAGAATCAAACCCAGCGATTGGACCGGTTTGATTAACTCTTGAGCCTCTTTCAATAGGGTCGTCGCGTCGTTTGCAGCGTATTGTCTGGCGATCCAGTTCCGCGCCATCCCCTCACGTTTAGAAGCAGACGCTTTGACCATCTCAGTGATCGCGCTCGCGAGTATTCTGGCCTGCTTTGCAGTTGCACACCTCGCGAATCGCTCAGCATTGATCGTCAGATAAACACCATCGACGGCGGTGTCTTTTATCTTGCCGAACGGCAGGAAATCTCCGGTTTGATATGGCGAGCGCGCTTCGGATGGAAGCGTTTGCACGTTAAGAGCACAAACGCCGGACGGAGAAATCGAAACAGGGGACAGATGAGAAAGAAAAACTTTTCCGCTGGGTGGTAGCGGATTCAAAAACAGAATTCCACCACGCGCATTTCCCAGCCACGACGACGGCGTCGTAAGTCGCCAGCGTCGCCATGAAGAGACAAAGGCGACAGACTCCCGCTTCACCCAAATCAAGCACTCCGAAAGATAGAGCAAGATAAGGACAAACAGCAGCGTCTCGCCTTCACCGATCAAGTAAAAGACGAAGTTCACGAGCTATTGCGTGAGAATAGTTTTTTAACCAGTGCCGCTACACCGACAACCGCAGCTACCAGAACTTTCCACAACCACTTGAAAGCTCCTGTCTTTACCGCCGCCGCGGCGCCACCCGCAACGATCAGTCCTGTGAGGCCGTAAGCAGCAGTCCTGTCGCCGGCACGAAACTCTGCATAACGATGACCCTGTTTGAACTCAAACCCATCCAGCATCGTCCTGAACTGCGGGAGCGTTGCGGCGAGTGTTTCCGGATCGGTAACAAGCGTGACACGCATCACGCCTTCACGACCAAGGAGACGCGTGTTGTGATTAATAACTAGAGAACCCTCGCTCTCAGCTTTGGTGGCCCATTCCAGGTTGTGAGTAGTTTCGTTGTAACGCGGTGGCGTTTCCCACCCGAGAGTGGTTAAGGTAGGCCAGCCACGTCTCACGCGTTCTTTGTTGGCCTCTTCCGTTCCTTCTTTAATCGATTTGAGAAGTGCATCCGCATCGAGAGAGGTCTTGTCGTCGTCCTTCACGTAACCATCGTTGTCAAATTCGAAAACGACGAACCAGTCCTCGTCGGCGCGGGCGATCAATCCCAGTTCGCTATTGCTGATCGGATTTTTAGTTGCCTCCATGAGGGTGCGGGTATCACGCGCTCCGGCAAAAATGTAACCTTCGGGAATCTTCACCTCGGCGTTGATGCCCAGTTGGCCGACCGTAGGGCCTTTTTGCCAGGTCACGTTTTCATACATGCTCCAATTGTCTGGCGTGGGTGACGGCGAAGGAGAGGGTCGTTTTTTCGACTGGCCCACGACCATGAGGGCGCAAACACACAACACACTCACCGCGATAAGAACACGAGTTTTCATCACTAATTCTCCTGGGCTACCTGGACGGGAATACTGGCAGTTTGAACGGCCTCGGTTGGAAGGCAGTTGGCGGAGTATAGCATAGGTCATAAGGACCGAATCGACCCTTGGGACTTTTTAGACCGATCCGCTTCAAACTGACCTGTCACCTGTCAAACTGCTCAGCCCGGGAAAGCTAAATCCACCATTTTCCTCAGGATAAGCAGAGAAATCTATCTGGCACGGGGCTAGCACTAGGGCCGTGCTCGCATTTTTGGAGCGCTGTTCTTTTGAGTTGAAAGCTGTCGTGATTTACGCCCCCCAGTTGTAAGTCACCCCGAAAGGCGGCTTCCACTATTTCATTGCCCTGGAGAAACTGAATGTCTCGCCCCCAAGTCCTGAAACGTCTCGTAGCCGCCGCTGTGCTTGTCTCTTTGTGCTCGGCGCTGTGTCTCACAAACAGCACCAGAGTTCGAGCGGCCAACAATCAAACGCAACTTACTTCAACTTCCAAAATTTCTCCTGACCTGCAAAAGCTAATCCTGTCAGGAAACGGTAACGCACGCGTGAAGGTGATCGTGCAGCAAAAACCTTCTTCGACACCCGGCTTACTAGGCGGATTGCTGAATACTGTCGGTGGACTTCTCGTCGGCGTTCTTTCAAACCTGAATATCCGAATCGTGGATGTCACAGCCGACTCGGTTGAGGTGCTGGCAACGGATCCGAACGTCGCCTATCTCTCGCTCGATAATCCGGTCCGCAGTACGGGCCACGTCACAACCACCACGGGCGCGCAACAGGTTCGTGCTCAGAAGTCACTGCTCGGACTGAACAACACTCTCGATGGTTCCGGCGTCACGATCGCGGTACTCGATTCCGGCATCGACAGCAAACACAAATCATTCGCGACTTCAGGCAAGATCAAATTCAGTAAAGACTTCACCGGCGAGAATCGCACGGACGATCCGTGGGGCCACGGAACACACGTCGCCGCAATCGCTGCGGGTGACGGTGCTCCAACAGGCGGTGCGTACGAAGGCATCGCTCCAGCCGCAAGTCTGGTTAATCTTCGCGTTTTGGATTCACAAGGCGTAGGCCGAGTTTCGGGCGTGCTTGCCGCTCTCGACTGGCTGATTGCCAACAAGGGCAATTACGGCGTGAAAGTCGTCAATATGAGTCTCGGCACGCTCGCCATCAACTCATACGAAGACGATCCGATTTGTAACGCTGTTCGCAAACTGGTCGACGCCGGTGTCGTTGTCGTAGCTGCGGCCGGTAACAACGGCAAAGACTCAAGAGGCCGAACAACCTACGGCGCCATTCACTGCCCCGGCAACGAGCCGTCGGCAATCACAGTCGGCGCCAGCAACAGCTTCGGCACCGATCCGCGTAACGACGACGCAGTAGCAAGTTACAGTTCACGTGGTCCAACACGCAGCTTTACGGTCGATTCCTACGGCCTGGTCCACTACGACAACATCATCAAACCGGATCTCGTCGCGCCGGGTAACAAGATCATCTCCGCCGAAGCGGTCAACAGCGGCCTGATCAAGAAATATCCCGAGCTCGAAACCAACAAATACTCCACCACCAACATGAAACTCATGTACCTGAGCGGTACATCGATGTCCACACCGATGGTCGCCGGCGCCGCCGCTCTCCTGCTCGAAGCAAATTCGAGCTTGACGCCGAACATGGTGAAAGTGCTATTGATGTATACGGCGCAACCGCTGGCGGGCTTCAACACGCTGGACCAGGGCGCCGGTCAGCTCAACATCGCGGGCGCGGTAACTCTCGCAAGAATCGTCCGCAGTGACCTGTTAGGCCTGCTGAAACCAACCTTCGGCTCGTCTTTACTTACGCAAACAGCGCCTGCTCCGCAAACCAACATCGCAGGTCTGACGTTTGCCTGGACCCAGGGACTGATCCTCAAGCGCACTACGATTACGGGCAAAGACCTGATCAATAAGTACCAGGTCAGCTACGGCCAGGGTTACGTGCTTGGCGACGGCGTCAACGAAGGTCTCACGAGTCAGAATCTCAACTACAACATGTGGGTCAAGACGGTGGGCCTCGGTAACTACCTGACGAAGAGTGACGGTTCAGCGCTGTTTGGCGGTTCATACGAGCTAAGCAACGTACTGTTGCTCGGCGATGGCTTCGTCCTTGGTGACGGCTTCGTGCTGGGTGATGGTTACGTACTTGGCGACGGCTTCGTCCTTGGTGACGGTTACGTGCTGGGCGACGGCTTCGTCCTCGGCGACTGCTCTTTAGGCGACAACACCGGCGGGATGAAGTGACCGCCCCTCAAAACTCGTGCGGAAATGAAAAGTCTAAGACAACATTCAACCAACATTTACATGTGGCTGATCGTGGCGGCCGGTACGGCGATTGTGCTGTACTCGGCCATCACGCTTCCCACAGGTATTATTGATGGTTACTTCCTCCTTCTCACCCTCATCACGGCAGTTCTGGGTTCGCGAATCGCGATCCGCATTCCCAAAATAAGCGGCAACATCACACTCGAAGATACCTTCGTCTTCATCGCTCTTCTGCTTTACGGTGGTGAAGCGGCAGTGATGATTGGCGCATTGGCTGGTATCTGTGCGGCATTGAGGATTAGCCGGAAAGTGAGAACGGTGGCGTTTGGGAGCGCCGCACTCGCGTGTTCCGTGTTCACAACGGCCACGGTGTTAAAGCTTGCCTTTGGTTCCACTACCAACCTGTTAAAGAGTGGGACTTCACTTGCGATCATCGCGCTTTGCGTGATGGGCCTGGTCCAGTACCTGCTCCACACCGGCATGGGGGCCGCTGCCAGTGCGCTCAAAGCACGTGAGTCAATCTGGCGAATGTGGACTCGCAACTTTCTCTGGATGTCGATCAGTTATTTTGCAGGCGCCTTTGGCGCCGGATTTATCGTCAACAGTCTCGGCACTACGCGATTCTGGGCGTTTCTCATCTGCATTCCGATCGTCATCATCGTCTACTTCAGCTACGACCGTTACATGCGCGAAGTGAAAGCTTCCGCACGACATGCAGAAGAAGCCGAACGCGCACGCGCAGAGCTCGAACACCAGCGCGCTGAACAAGCCGAACGACACGTTTTGGAATTGAACAACTACATCGCGGAGCAGGAACGAATCAGCCGCGTCCTCGAAGAAACAAAAGATCACTTCCGCCACGCCGCTTTCCACGATTCATTGACGGGCCTGCCAAACCGGGCCATGTTCACGGAGTTGCTCAAGGCCGAGATTGAAAGCTCAAGCCGTCGCGGCGATCACAAGTTTGCCGTTCTCTTTCTCGACCTCGATCGTTTCAAGAACGTCAACGATAGTTTGGGCCACACACATGGTGACCTGCTGCTCGTGGCTTTTGCGGAGCGTCTCGAACGAACACTGCGTCCCGTTGACACGCTCGCACGTTTCGGCGGCGACGAGTTTGCGATTCTTTTAAGTGGAATGGCTGATGCGACTGATGCCGTCCGAGTCGCACAAAGAATTCAGGACGAACTGAGCCAGCCATTTGTGCTGGACAAGAACTCGGCATTCGCTACGGCGAGTATCGGCATCGCACTCAGCTCCAGCGGCTACGATCGTCCCGACGACATTCTGCGCGACGCAGATATCGCAATGTATCGCGCCAAGGAAAATGGCAAGGCGCGCTACGAACTGTTCGACCAGGGCATGCATGCGCGCGCTGTTTCGCGTCTCCAACTCGAAAGCGATCTGCGCCAGGCGATCGAACACAAGGAATTCTCTGTTTACTACCAGCCGATTGTTGCTCTCCCGACCGGACGTCTTGCCGGCTTCGAAGCACTCGTGCGCTGGAACCATCCGCGTCGTGGGTTAGTTCATCCCGGCGACTTCATTCCGGTTGCTGAAGAGACGGGCTTGATCGTGCCGATCGGGCAGTGGGTGTTGAATGAAGCCTGTGCGCACGTGCGCCAATGGCAACTCGATTCTCCGAGCCATCGCGCGTTGAGCCTGAGTGTTAACCTCTCTGCTCGACAGGTCGCGCAGCCAGATCTGCTCGACCGAATCAAAGAAGCGCTTGAAACCAGTAAGCTCAATCCGCATTGTCTGAAACTCGAGATCACTGAGAGCGTGGTCATGGAGAATGCGGAAGCGGCAGCCTTAATGTTCAAACAATTGCGCTCACTCGGCGTGCAGTTGAGCATCGACGACTTTGGTACCGGCTATTCTTCGCTCAGTTACTTGCACCGTTTCCCGCTCAACTACCTCAAGATCGATCGTTCGTTCGTTTCGCGTTTGACGACAGATAACGACAACGCGATCGTCCGCACCATCTCCACTCTCGCACACAACCTCGGGATGGAAGTCATTGCCGAAGGCATCGAAACCGAAGAGCAGTACCAGCAACTAAAAATGCTCGGCTGCGAGTATGGTCAGGGTTATCTCTTCTCCCGCCCGGTCAATAACGACAGCGTCCTGCATCTGCTCGCACAGGATGCGCACCGCGATACAGAGCCCGATTTGAACCTCGTTGAAGCAACAAGTGACGAGGCTGCGCTCATCTACTCGATGTAAGACCTTGGACAGGATCAACAAGATATTTCAGGATTAACGGGATCGATCTTGTAAATTCTGAATCATCTTGTTGATCCTGTCCAAGGCTTTCATCTGTGGCTTATTTGTCCTTCTTTGGTTTAGACTGCCGTCATGCGATTTGTGAGCCTTAAATTAATCTTCGCTCTTGTACTGACAACTCTTGTAATTCCAGCGTTTACGCCGGTCCAGGCGCAGAATCCAAATGCCGACGTGGTGATGGTTCTGCCGTTTGAAAACATCTCCAATCGACCTGAATATAACTGGGTTGGAGAGAGCTTCGCTGACGCTCTGGCTGAACTGCTGAACAAACCCGGCATGGTCGTCGTCAGCAGTGATCAGCGCGAACTCGCGTACCAGCAACTCCGCTTGCCGGAAACAGTGATTCCGTCACGAGCCACGGCGATCAAGCTCGCACGCCAGGCAAAAGCGTCCATTATCGTCATCGGAAGCTATTCAGTTACGCCGCCTCAGACCATCGAACCTAAACCTAATACCACCGACAAGCAGCCGCCGGCAGATGCGTACGTGCAGGTTAATGCGCGTGTGATCAAGGTCAACGAAGGCCGCAACTTCGGTGAAGTGAAGGATGGTAATTGGATCACGCGACAGTTTGATCGCGGCGATACGCTGACTTCGCTTCAGGAGATCCACGGCTGGCTCGCTTATCAGATTCTTTATCAACGAGACAAGGCGCTGCCGTATTCACAAAATCAAATCATCCAGGAAGCCACGAAGATTCCGCAGAAGGCGTTTGAGGCTTATGTGAAGGCGGTCCAGTTGCCGCTGCGTAACGATTCCCGCTTTATCTATTTGAAGAACGCGTTGCATTACTACGGTGAGTCGAGCGGAGGCGCAGTCTATCCGCAAGCAGCATTCGAGCTCGGCCGCGGTTACATGGATCTCGGTAACTGGAAAGAAGCCACCGAGTATTTCTCGAAGCTCCAGAAGAAGGAGCCGCACTACTTCGAAGCCGCTTTTTACGCCAGTCTCGGCTATATGAAGCTCGGCGATTACGGGCGCGCAATGGCGACAATCGTTCCGCTCGCGGGTGATTTGCCGCTCATCGCGGTCTATAACAACGCTGGGGCGGTTGCGGTGCAGGCGGCTCGCGAGAACAAGAACGAAGCCGAGAAAACACAACTGCTAAGCCAGGGTAACCAATTCCTGTCGCAGGCGTCGAAATCGTCGCCGTCGGATCAGATGGTCCACTTCAATTACGGCTACGCGTTGTTCCTTTCGGGTAAGTATTCAGAGGCCGCCGAACACTTTCGTCCGGTGATCACTTCCGATCCGCAGGACGGGCAAGCTTATTTCCTTTTCTCCAAGGCGCTCGCAAAACTCGGAAATACCGAGGCGGCAACGGCTGCGGACGACATGGCGCGCCGCTATCTGCGCACTTCTTATGCAAAGTGGGAAACTGAGTGGCAGAAATCGCAGACAACCAGTGGCGTGAACTTGCGCACACGCGACGTGTTAGCTCGCGAGGAAATCTTCGGTATCCAGACACCTGAGGGTCCGGGAGGTGCGCCGAGCTCTGCAACACAGGATCTATTGATGAAGGCCCGCGATCTTTATCAGGCGGGTCGCGATGAGGAAGCGTTACCTGAACTGCATCGCGTGGTAATGATCGAACCAACGAACGCAGAAGCTTACCTGCTGAGTGGTCGCATCAACCTTCGTCGCAGCGATCAGGAAGCAGCAATCGCAGCATTGAAGACAGCGATCTTCTGGGATCCCAAAATCATCGACGCCTACATCCTCCTGGGCCGAATCTTCCTCGACCGCGGTGACCGCGGCGAAGCACGCAAATACGCCCTCGGCGCCATCGCCATCGACCCCAACAACCAGGAAGCCATCGCTCTACAAAGACAAGTAACGATGAGCAACTGATCAAAGAATCCAATCAACAAGGAACGTACTGTAGGGGCGGCCCTCCGTGGCCGCCCGT
>DATEIS010000139.1:0-21464 GCA_035278765.1 Pyrinomonadaceae bacterium
TTTTTGTAGGGGCGGCACTCGGTGGCCGCCCGTGGTTTGTACACGGATTCAAGAAGCGAAAGTCTCGGGTTTGGCGAACACGATCAAAATCACGGGCGGCCACGGAGGGCCGCCCCCACAGTACGTTCCGAGTGATTTAAATGAGAGGGAGTATGAAATTTGCGAGGGTTGTGTTTCTGGTGGCTGGGGTCTATGGGCTGCTCGTATTGTTGCCGCAGTTTTTTCTTGAATCAATGATAGGTCGCGACACGCCGCCGCCGATCACGCATCCGGAATTCTTCTACGGCTTCATCTGCGTGGCGGTAGCCTGGCAGATTCTGTTTCTCATCCTGTCGAGAGACCCGGTGCGATACCGCCCGATGATGATTCCTGCCATGCTGGAGAAGATTGGCTTTCCGATCGCGGTCGTGATTCTTTATCTTCAAGGACGCGTGTCGCCAACCATCTTCGCACCCGCCGGTGCAGACCTAATCCTGCTCGTGTTGTTTGCTTTGTCTTACATGAAGACTAGCGATGCTGCTCGCAGTACGTAGCTCCCACGCCTTTGCTTTCTGCGACTTCGCAATTGCCAAAGACGTCTTGAAACACTCTTCGGCTTCCGCAACGTCTCGGTTGATTAATAACTCGCCTTTGAGACGATAGAGTTCGGCTTCGTAGTAACGCTCGCCCTTGTTGCGCACAGTGGCAAGTGCTTCGTTCAAAACCCGCAGGGCCTCGTCCGTTTGACCAGCCTTCGACAAAGCCAACGCCAACAATCCTAAGAAATGTGGACGGACCAGTGCCGTGCCGGTGGCATCGATAGAGGCAATCGCGTAGCGTATCTGAACGATAGCCTCATGCTCCGCGCCCTGTTCGAGCAATGTCCAGCCGTGCATTGCACCTGCCATCGCTTGATACATCACGAGTCCATGCTGCGCTGAAATCTCGATCGCCGCTTCTGCGTACTGTTGGGCCATCAGATGATCGCGAAGCAGATGATAGAGACCGGCGGCGAAGAAGAGCGCG
Source organism: Pyrinomonadaceae bacterium (assembly GCA_035278765.1). Classification (GTDB taxonomy): domain Bacteria; phylum Acidobacteriota; class Blastocatellia; order Pyrinomonadales; family Pyrinomonadaceae; genus PSRF01. The sequence continues at coordinate 1,006 of DATEIS010000139.1, forward strand.
TGCGCGAGTCCCTGCGGTTCAGCTAACTCTCGCGAGCGCGATAAAGCCTGATCGATTTGAACAACAGCCTCATCAGATCTTCCGAGACACCAAAGCGCCCACGAAGCAAAACACGGCATCGCGACACCTGGATTCAGTGCATAGAGAAACGAATCGTCGCGATGCGCCTCGGGTTCATAGAGTGCCAGTGCTTTCTCGAAATGTTCGAGAGCCAGCTCGAAGTTTCCGAGGTGCATGGACGTTATTTCCAACGCCCAGTGTGCCCGCAAAGTGATTCCCGGATAAGGCAAACGCTCACCGAGTTCGAGAAACTCTTCCGCCAGCTGCCGCGCAGTCTCCAGTTCAGCACTCAATGTATAGAACGTCCATAATCCCCAGAACACTTCGGAAACATCCGGCGAGTCGCCCAATTGCTCATAAAGATCGCGAGCCTTCATGTAGACACGACCGACATTCGGCGAGGCATAACCCTCAATCGCAATTAACGGCACACCAAGAGTGAGGTGCAAACACAGCGCTTCGCTGAGAGTTTCGCGCGTCTCGGGCAGCTTCTCGATCAACTCGATGCCACGGCGCGCGAGGTTTACCGCTTCCTGATACGCAAACCGGCGGATCGCATTGTTTGCTCCTTCTTTAAAGTAGTGCGCCGCGCGCGTGTAATCCCGGCCACGCTCAAAGTGCATCGCAAGTTCTGTCGCGATCTCGACAGAACGTTTGCCATAGACTTCCTCGCCACGCTCACCGATCAAACGGTGTAGCTTCACCCGACGCCCCACCGGCAAACGGTCGTACAAAACGTTTTGATACAAAGCGTGAACGAAGCCGAAGCGCGTCACGACCTCGCCGTTTGGTAACTCCTGCGCGCCACACTCCTTAATATACTGACCCTGGCGAGCGAGCTCGTTACAGCGCGTCTCTACGATTCGCGGATCCTCTTCGAGACCGGCGGCAAGCGCGGGCGTGGAAAACTCAAGCCCGGCAACACTCGCCGCTTCGAGAGTTCTCTGTGTCTCCAGTCCGAGATGGTCCAGGTGACGTTCGATCATCTGCTTGATATTGTCAGGCACGCCGACTTCAATATTCGCGATATCAACACCGAGTTCCCATGTCGAATCGCGCAGGACGATGAGCTTATTTTCGAGGAGGTAGTTGACAGAATTCACCATGAACAACGGATTTCCATCGGTGCGATGATGAATCAATCCGGCGAGGCCCGGCGGAAACCGATTGCCCGGAAACATGACCGCCAGATAGTCAGACACTGAAGTCTCGGTCAAATATTCAAGCGGTATCTCTCGACACAACTGCTTGGCCATCAACTCCTGTTTGACTGCTCGCAACGGGTGACCACTCGCCGTCAGCTCCGTTTCGCGATAAGTCCCAATCAACAGCAGGTGGGCACGCTCGCGTTGCGTTGCGAGATACGAGATTAGATCGAGTGTTGAGTAATCGCTCCAGTGCAGGTCTTCGAGAATGAGCACGAGCGGCACTTCGGCGGTGAGTACGTCCAATGCTTCGCCCATCTCGCGCAGCATTCGTTCGCGCGTTGCGCCCGAAACTTCTTTGCTCAACGATTCGCGGTCTGACGCGCTCAACAGCGAAGGCATTTGCAACAGCCACATCGGCGCATGCGTGCGCACGATGTTCGCAACCTTCGGCTCGTTGCGACACAAACGCCCGATCGCTTCGAGAACCGGCAGGTACGCTTCACCCGTGCCGTACTGCTCCAAACATTGACCGCGGCCGACACGGATAGTTCCGTCGCGCGGAATCGTGCGTGCAAACGCGTCGACGAGTGAGGTTTTTCCGATGCCTGCTTCACCAGTGACAAAGACGACCTGGCGTTGTCCTCGCAATGTTCGACGTAGGCGGCGTTGCAGTTGACCTAACGCCGGCTCGCGTCCCACCACGCCGGAGTAAATCGAGAACGCACCGGAAAGGAAAGCGCCTGAAGGAGAATCGTCCGGGATGTATTGTTGCTTCGGTGGCGCCTGCTTCTGTGCTGCCAGCTCGCCGATAAAGCGATAACCGCGCCGGTGTGAAGTCTCAATGTACCGCGGCGACTTCGGATCGTCGTCCAAAGCCTCTCTTAACTGACGCACAGTAACCTTCAGAACCGCATCGCCCACGAACGTTTCAGGCCAAACGGCATTCAGCAACTCCTCTTTAGTGACGAGCTGTCCGGAGCGATTCAACAGGTAATTGAGTACAGCAAAAGCTTTGGGGCGGATCTTTATCTCTTCGGAGCCTCGCCAAAGACACTCATTGCCGAGGTCGAGAGAGAAGCGGTCGAAGGCTATCAGCCTGTCGGTTGGGGTCGGACTCACTGACGTTACCGAAATAATACCGAACTTTTAGGACAAACCGTTATGAATGGTCCATTGTGCTCCTCTAATGCAGCGATGGCAAACGGCAGCCACCCCTGCATTACCTGCAAAGAAGCCCAATAGTCAGCAACAAATCTCTCAGAAGCATTTTTGAATGCTTTGGGTGCCTCACTCCGTCTCCTGATCCCAAAACATTACCGCACATTTACCGGAAGTTTATGACTGCCCTGGCAGCGGTCTCTATTCTGAGCACGCGTTAGAAACACTTAGAAAGGATCAAAATGAAGAAATATTTTTTTAGATTTGCATTTGTACTGAGCTTACTAGCGGTCTTCGTAGTGCCGCGTTTTGCCGGTGCTCAGGACGTATCACAGACTTCGGCAGTCGCCGAAATTTCGGATCCGGTGGCGGTTTTTCAGGCCGCTGGACCAACCACAACCTCGATTCAAAGCTCGGTGGATCGCTATCGCGACGCCGTGAGCGTGCTTGCCGGTCGTCGCGAAATCAATTGGGACGGCGGCAATCCAGCAAATGAAGCGACGACAGTCTCCGGGAATCCGTTCAACGGTTTTCTGATCTCCCGCGGCGCACTTTTCACAACTCCCGACGGAACTGGCTTCGTGCAAGCTCCGGCCGGCACCGCTGTTGCACCCGGTGGACTCGCAGGTGTGTTTGGTAATCCGACTTACAGCACGAGTTTTCGACCTTTCAGTAACTTGCGACTCTTCAGCGCGATCGGCGGCAAGGTTACTGACGTGACCTTTTTTGTACCCGGTGGCGGCGACGTGGCCGCGAAAGTCAGTGGCTTCGGCGCCGTGTTCACCGATGTAGACCAGCCGAACGGAAGCGGGCCCGCACACAAACGAGGTAACAGACAAGCAAGCACATTAATCGAGTACTACGGCGTGAACGGCGAGTTGTTGTTCAGCAGTTTCGTACCGGCGTCGCCGGGCGATGGTGGCTTTTCATTCTTCGGAATCGTGTTTCCGGATGCTCGCATCGCGCGCGTGCGAATCACGAGTGGAGACGTTGCGCCAGGACCAGACGATTCCGCGAAACAGGACGTAGTCATGATGGACGACTTTATCTTCGGCGAACCACGGCCGATTAATCCGATTAATTGAGGAGACGAAGATGAGTAAACGAGGTTACGAACTAGCTCGCCGGTTGGAACTGGGCGCTCTCGCACTCGAGGCCTTTGCGAGCTCGCTCACGGAATTCGAGTGGCAAAGCCGTGTTCCCGGAGATGGACGCAAGATCGGAGTAGTCGTGCATCACGTAGCGAGTGTGTATCCGATCGAGATCCAGCTGGCCCAATCGCTCGCGAAGGGTCAGCCAATCGAGGGTGTCACTGGTGAAGTCATCAACAAGATGAATGCTGCACACGCGAAGGAATTCGAAGGCGTCACGAAGGAAGAGACACTCGAATTACTGAGAAGGAACAGTGCGGCAGCGGCAGCCGCGATCCGGGAGCTGACTGACGAGCAACTCGAACGCGCAGCGCCCGTTTCGCTCAATGCGAATGCACCGCTGACGTGCCAGTTCATGCTCGAGGATCACGCTGTTCGACACAGCTATCACCACCTGTCACGCATACGAGCTGCGTTGCAGGAGAGAACGCTGGCGAAATTGACCGCGTAAGTGCGAGTTGCCGCTGATGAACTTTGAAGAAGCAGTAATGCCGCATATGGACGCGGCCTACAACCTCGCACGGTGGTTGACGCGAAACGATGCGGATGCCCAGGACATGGTCCAGGAAGCTTACCTGCGGGCACTTAGGTTCTTCGGTGGCTTCCGTGGCACTGACGCAAAAGCGTGGTTGTTAACCATCGTGCGAAACACCTGTTACACGTGGTTAAGACGGAATCGATCACCGGAGCTCTCGTGCGATTTCGACGAGGTCGTGCTCGCACGAGAGTCTGAGGGGCCGGATCCGGAGACGGAGCAGTTGATGAAAGCCCAGGCGCAATTAGTCAACGACGCGATTGAAAAACTGCCAATCGAGTTTCGCGAGGTGGTGGTGCTGCGAGAGCTGGAGGAACTCTCATACAAAGAGATTGCAATAGTACTGGGAGTTCCGATCGGCACCGTCATGTCGCGTTTAGCACGCGCCCGTAAGCGCCTGCTGTTGTTACTACAAGGGGAGGATCATCAAGAAAGGAAGAGGAGAATTATCATGAAGAAAACATTCGCAAAAGGATTCATCACAGCCGCGCTGCTGGCGATGGCAATTGTCGTCGCGGGCGTGTCCGCGCAGGCTCAAACCTTACAATACAGATTAACCGCAGACATTCCATTCGAGTTTTCAGTGTCCGATCAGAAGCTTCCGGCCGGCAAGTATTGGATCAGCCGTGCTCAAGAGGCGAGCGGCGATACGGTTCTGCAAATCCAAAGCACTGATGGGAAGTCAACCACAAATCGTTTCAGCATTCCCGTTTTCACATTCAATCCGAAAAAACGAGGCGAGCTGATTTTTCACAAATACGGCGACCAGTATTTCCTGTCGCAGGTTTGGCCGGCCGGTGGCGGAACGGGACGAGCATTTGCCAAGACACACGCCGAACGCACGCTCGAGCGTGATGCTCGTAACAACGTAGTCGGAGCAACGAAAGCGCCGAAAGCAGAGATTGTCGCAGTCGCTGTGACAATCCAGCGCTAACGTTTTTTCAAACTCATGATCCGTGCTTGGAAGAGGTCAGTACCGTAACGCGCACTGATTTTTGAGGCAATGCCGTTTGAAAGTGAACGAACAGTGATTAACGATCGAAATGTACAACTCGCGGCATCTGGCGACATGGCGGCGTTCGAAGAGGTTTATCGAACCTATTATCGCCGGGTCTACGCTCAATGCCTGCGTATGACAAGGAGCGTAGCGGAGGCTGAAGACCTAACGCAGGAGGTCTTCATTCAACTCTATCGCAAGTTGAAAACGTTTCGCGGCGAATCGCTGTTTACCACGTGGCTACACAGGCTAACGACAAACGCAGTGCTCATGCACTTTCGCAAAATCGCTGCGCGTCCGGAGCAAGCGACCGATGATACGGAGACTTTGAACCGCCCCGCAGTCGGAACGCAAAGTCACAACCTCATCGATCGCATTGCTCTGGACGAAGCTCTCGCGCAATTGCCACCCGGTTATCGCGCCGTCTTTATCCTCCACGACATGGAGGGTTACGAGCATCATCAGATCGGCAAGATACTCGGCTGCGCGGTCGGAACTTCCAAGTCGCAATTGCACAAAGCGCGCATGAAACTTCGTCGTCTGCTCCGTCCCAGCAAGCGCGCCGCTTTCCCGCGTCGGGTGGAGCCGATCGCCGCTTGATTCGGATGAGGGGCGGCCACGGAGTGCCGCCCCCACAGCACGTTCGGTCGAGCGCAAAATGCCTGGTCGCAATTGGCACCGAGGCATGCACTGTAGGGGCGGCTCTCCGTGGCCGCCCCTCGCGGAAAATCAAGCTCCCCCTCTCCCATAAACCTTCCACATGAATTCAAGGAGTTTATCGTCGTGACAAGAGTTAGTTTTAAGCTACTAGCCATCGCTCTGGTGACTTTCGCTGTTGCCGCCAGTGCTTTGGGACAAACGAGCAAGGGGTTTTTCGTAGGGAATATCAGCGGGACGGATCCTGCGTGGTTAGCCACAGATGAACGCGGATGAACACGGATTTATACCAGTGTTCATCCGTGTAATCCGTGGCTAATTTATTCCAGCCTGTAGTTTGGAGCTTCTTTGGTGATTATGACGTCGTGGACGTGGGATTCTTTGAGACCCGCGGAGGTTATCCGGAGGAAGCGCGTCCGCTCCTGGAACTCGGGGATCGTGTGGCAACCGGTGTATCCCATTCCCGAACGCAAACCACCAACGAGCTGAGTCACCATTTCGGCGAGCGTGCCCTTGTACGGCACCCGTCCTTCAATTCCTTCCGGAACGAGTTTCGAATCAGTCTCAACCATGTCCTGCGCATAACGATCGCGCGAACCTTCGCGCATCGCGCCGAGCGAGCCCATGCCGCGATACGTCTTGAATGAACGACCCTGGAAGAGAATCACCTCACCCGGTGCTTCTTCAGTGCCGGCAAACAGCGACCCGATCATCACAACGTCAGCACCGGCAGCGATTGCCTTGGCAACGTCGCCTGAAAACTTCACGCCACCATCAGAGATCACGGGAACATTCTTCTCACGCGCGGCTTTAACACAACTCGAGATCGCAGTGATCTGCGGCACGCCCGCGCCGGTAACAACTCGAGTCGTACAAATCGATCCTGGTCCAATCCCGACCTTGATCGCATCAACACCCGCATCGATCAACTCCTGCGCACCGGCAGTCGTGCCCACATTCCCCGCGATCAGATCCGTTTCCGGATGGCGTTTCTTCATCTCTTTTACTGCTTCGATCACGCGTGACGAATGACCGTGCGCGGTGTCGACCACGAGACAATCGACCCGTGCTCTGACGAGCTCATCGGCACGTTCGCGGTAATCACCAGTTGCACCGATCGCGGCTGCGACTCGCAAACGACCCAGATTATCTTTCGCTGCCGACGGGTATTTGATCGCTTTTTGAATGTCTTTGACGGTGATGAGTCCTTTTATATGTTTGTCGTCGTCGACAACGAGCAACTTCTCAATGCGGTGTTTCTGAAGCACTGCTTTGGCTTGCTCCAGCGTCGTGCCCACCGGGACGGTGACGAGCGGTTGTTTCGTCATCACCTCAGCGACCGGAATGTCGAACCTCGTTTCAAAACGAAGATCGCGGTTGGTGATGATTCCGACCAGATGGCCCGCCTCATCAACCACCGGAACACCGCTGATGTGAAAGCGCTCCATGACCTGCAACGCTTCACGCACCGGTCGATCGGGTCGAATCGTCACTGGATCGACGATCATTCCCGATTCAGATCGTTTTACCTTATCGACTTCTTCTGCCTGTCGTTCGATGCTCAGGTTCTTGTGAATCACGCCGATGCCGCCCTGTTGTGCGAGCGCGATCGCCAGCGCCGCCTCAGTGACTGTGTCCATTGCGGCGGAGCACAGCGGAATCTGAAGACGAATGTTTCGCGTGAATTGTGTCGAGGTGTCGGTTTGGGAGGGCAGAACGTCGGAGCGATCCGGTATTAAGAGTACGTCGTCGAAAGTTAGTCCTTCAAAAATATCAGGTGTAATCATGATGGGAAATCATTATACACGTTGGAACCAGTGTAGCGCCGCGAGGGCGGCGCCGGTCAGAATTGCGAGTATTAATATTGCCAGCACCACAGTCAGAAAAGGAGAACGTGTGGCCGGCGTGTCTGTGTAAACCTTTGAATGCAGCGGTGTGGTGTTGATGTCGTCGGTCGACTCACCATGTTCACGCAAGTACCGCGTGTAACCCTCGATTGCTTCACGCTCGTCATAGCCAACACACTTCGCGTAGGCCTTTATAAAGCTGCGATTGAAAACGCCTCCGGGCAGACGTTTGTAATCGTTGGATTCGATTGCTTCGAGATAATGGATGGAGATGCGCGTTTGCTCGCAGATCTCGCGCAGGCCAATGCCGCGCTCCTCGCGAGCGAGTCGCAATTGTTCGCCTATACTCGCTGCCATCTCCAATCGCTCGATCCTGGTGTCGGGTTGGGTGGATTAGTAGCCCAGGTCTATCAGCGCGCCGCTTGTATGAATGCGTACAACTCCCACTTTTTCTGCACTATAGCTTGCGCTGCTAAACGGTGTCAAACTTTTGTATCCCAAAAGATCAGCGTCTCTTGCTTCTTGTCGCTCGCGGTGGTACGTTGACGCCAACAGTGACCCGATACAGTCGCTTTTAATCTTTACAATAAGACAAAAGTGAGGACAAACAGATGCCCTTGGAAGCACTCGGAATGGTTGAGACCAAAGGATTCGTGGGTGCGGTTGAAGCCGCCGATGCGATGGTCAAAGCAGCGAATGTGCAACTGCTTGGGAAAGAGTATATCGGCGCGGGCTATGTGACGATCTTTGTGCGCGGTGACGTTGGCGCGGTGAAGGCAGCGACTGATGCAGGCGCAGCAGCGGCGAGACGCGTTGGCGAATTGATCAGTGTTCACGTGATTCCGAGGCCGCATGCTGAAGTTGAGCGTGTGCTTCCAGTTAACGGGCGCACCGGTCTGAGTCCGGATGAGCAGGCGTTGCAAGGTGGCGCGCGTGGTCAGTTGGGCCAGGGCGATCAGGGACGTTCGCTGGGCGCCGGAACGCGTGAAGCGAACAAAGAGCGCACCAGGTAATGTGCTTTGTTCTTTGAGCTTTGTACTTTGTGTTTACCAAGACCTAAGTACTAAGCACTAAGTACAAAGGTTTGGAGTCTTGTCATGTCCGTCGATAAAGATCTAGTTTCAGTGCAACAGGCACGCGATCTGGTGGAGGCGGCTCATCGCGCGCAGGCTGAAGTGGCGGAATTCGATCAGGCGAAGATTGATCGGATCTGCGAAGCGATGGCGCGAGCTGCTTTGGCTGAGGCTGCACGGCTCGGAGCGATGGCGGTTGAGGAAACCGGATACGGTGTTCCCGACGATAAGCGGGAGAAGAATCGTTTTGCCGCCGAGGATGTTTGGAACTATTTTCGCGGTTTGCGCACCAAGGGTGTTGTTTCGGAGACGAAAGACGTTGTAGAAATCGCGAGCCCGCGTGGCGTTGTCGCCGGTATCATTCCTTCAACTAATCCCACTTCAACTGCAATCTTCAAGATCTTGATCTCGATCAAGTCGCGTAACACGGTCGTGCTCTCACCGCATCCATCGGCTGCCAAGTGCATCAACGAAACTGCGCGCGTTATGCGCGAGGCTGGAGTCAAGGAAGGTTTGCCTGCGGATGCGATCGGTTGCATGACAACCGCGACGATCGAAGGCACCGAAACCTTGATGAAGCATAAACAGACGGCCGTGATACTCGCCACCGGCGGTATCGGCCTTGTGCGTGCTGCTTATTCGTCAGGTAAACCTGCTTTTGGAGTTGGACCAGGCAACGTGCCCGTTTGCGTCGAGAGAACTGCCGACGTGCCGAAAGCAGTTCAGGATATTTTGACAGGGAAGTGTTTTGACAACGGAACAATCTGCGCTTCCGAGCAGGCGGTGGTTTGCGACGCGCCAATCGAACAGGCAGTTCGCGAACAGTTCAAACTCCAGGGCGCGCATTTCGTTTCGGCTGCTGAAGCAGAGCAACTCGCAAAGGTTGTCGCGACGCCGCAGCGTTCGCTCAACCCGGCCATCGTCGGCAGGTCGGTGGAAGTGATTGCGAAGATGGCTGGTATTACTGTGCCGCCGGGAACGCGTTGTTTGATCGCCGACGTTGCAGGTGTCGGACGCGAGCATCCGTTGTCGATGGAAAAACTCTCGCCGATTCTCGCTTTCTACGTTGTTGATGGGCTCGAGAAGTGCGCGCAACGCAGCAAAGAAGTGCTGGCATACGGTGGCATGGGCCATACTGCCGGCATTCACACGCGCTCGCGCGAAGCCGCAGTAAAGTTTGGTGCTGAGATGCCTGCATCGCGCATCACTGTGAACACCCCCACAACTCACGGCGCAATCGGATTCTCGACAGCACTGCCGCCGTCGATGACGTTGGGCTGCGGTTCCTGGGGCGGCAACGTCACATCCGATAACGTTTCGCCGCTTCATTTGATGGACATCAAGAGAGTGGCATTTGAAACCAGACCGGTGAAGAGTGCGCGGCCGGCAGTTGCGACGCAGAAAGCTGCGCAACCGATGGCTGCAAAGGAACTAGCCGTAGCTGGTGGCAAGATCGATCGGCAGGAAATTGCCGCGATCGTCGATCGGTTTCTGGCGGGTAAACGCGTCGAACCTTCTTCGTCGCCTTTGCCATCACCTGTAATAGAAAGCGAAGCGGGCAGTATGTACCGTGCTTCGGAGCCAAAACCAGCACCACCGCCACCTGCTCCGCCTCCAGTCGCCAAACCATCGACGAATGGTGCGAAGGCGGTTGATTTCGTAAGTGAAGATGACGTGCGACGTGCGCTTCAAAAGGGCGAGAAGATCTATATCAATGCGCGAACGATCATTACTCCGGCGGCGCGTGATATGGGCGAGCCGGCGGAAGTGTTCGCGAAGGTGTAGTACCTGGTATTTTGTGCTTTGGTACTTGGTTCAATTCCAAGTACAAAGTTCAAAGAACAAAGCTCAAATGTTTCTAGGAAGAGTTGTAGGCACAGTCTGGTCGACAAAGAAGACGCCCGATCTCGAGGGCGTCAGGTTTTTGATTGTCCACCCTTACGATCTCGATAAGGAGCCGACGCGGAACATCGTTGTCGTCGCGGATCGTCTTGGCGCCGGAACCGGCGAGATGGTGATGTGCGCGTTCGGCAAAGCGGCGCGGTCGGCGATTGGAAATCAGGATATGTCGATCGAAGCCGCTGTAGTGGGCATCGTCGATCGCGTTGATATCAACGACACTCTCTCGGATGAAATGCGCGAGGCGGCACGCCGTCTGATCAGCGAGAATGGCAGACCCTAACTTACAAATACACACCTGATCACCCATCACTCTTCCCATGGCCAATGAAGACCTGATTTACCGAATCACCCGAGCGGTTTACGACCGTCTGGGTAGTGCGGTTGACGATTCCACTGTCGAGCAGTTGGTCACCGACATCTACAAACAGGTAGCAGTTACGAACAACAATCGTAGTGCAGCGCCTGCGACTGAGAGTGGCGCGCGACAAATGAGCTCGGCGGAAGGATCGTCCGATCGCATGGTGATTTCGGTGTTTGGTTTGGACCATCCGGGGATAGTCGCCGGTGTTTCGCAGATCCTTGCCGAGGCTAGTTGCAGTATCATCGACATCAATCAAACGGTAGTGCAGGGAAAATTTGCGATGGTGATCATCGCCGATACTTCGCGCGCGCGTGAGAGCACCGCGGAGCTGAAAGACCGGTTGCGAAACGCAGGGCAGAATCTCGGAGTTAATATCTACGCGCAACGAGAGGATCTCTTTAACGCGATGCACCGCATTTAGTTTTGGACAGGGTTATGGGGATGTCTGAGCCTGAGATTGAGATTGCACGTCGATGTACATTTTGCGGCGTATCGGTGCGCGAGCTTGCGATGTTCTGTCCGCAATGCGGGAATCCAATCCGAAATCAGCAGTCAGCACCAACCTGCATTTCACTTTCCGACACGATTGTCGATACTGCTCCACCAGAGCCGTTACAACCAGAAGTTGCCGCGACGCAGCCACTGAGTGCGGTAGTGCCGCCACCGGTTGAGACGAAACCGCACGCAATACATAAACCGACCGATCACAGTGTCCGCGGTCGTGTTGAGCACATAAGAAAAGTTTCCAGTGTCATGATCGATCAGGCCGCGTACGATCCAAGTCTGCGCTTTCTGCTTGTTGCGGCCGCGTTCTTCATTCTTTTCCTCGTTCTGCTGATCATGAGCAAAGTAATCGGATAGATGGAATATACCCAGGCCGAGATTCTGCAGACAGTCGCGATGACCGAGATGGAGCATCTCGACGTCCGCACAGTGACGCTAGGTCTGAGCCTGCTCGACTGCATGAGCGACTCGATGGCTGGCGTCGCGCAGAAGGCCGGCGACAAGATTCGCGCTGTTGCCGCTCGACTGGTGCCGACGGTCGATGAGATTGGTGAACAGTTTGGGATCAGAGTCGCGAACAAACGTATTTCCATCACACCGGTTTCGCTGATCACTGAAGGCTTGCGAGGCGACCTGGTCCAGGTAGCGCGCGCGATCGACGATGCGGCAGGCACAGTCGGTGTCGACTTTATCGGCGGCTATTCAGCGCTGGTCCAGAAAGGCGCGACGCCTTCAGAAATCAGGTTTCTCGACTCTATTCCCGAAGCGCTCTCGACCACGAAACGTCTGTGTTCTTCAGTCAATGCGGCCACGACGCGCGCAGGTATCAACATGGACGTGGTGGGCCACGTGGGACGGATCATCAAAGACGCCGCCGAGCGCACTCGCGATCAAGGGGGACTGGCGTGCGCAAAATTCGTTTGCTTCGCGAATGCGGTTGAAGACAATCCTTTCATGGCCGGCGCCTTTCATGGTGTGAGTGAAGCTGAGACTGTGGTTAATGTCGGTGTGTCCGGGCCGGGCGTGGTCCATCATGCCGTTCGTCATGCGGATCGAAATCTTCCTTTGCAGGATCTTGCAGAGACGATCAAAAAACTCTCGTTCAAGCTCGCGCGCGCAGGCGAACTGGTGGGCCGTGAAGCCGCGCGTCGCCTCGGCATTCCTTTCGGTATCATCGATCTCTCCCTCGCGCCAACGCCGGTTCCCGGTGACTCGGTGGCCAACATCATCGAAGCGATGGGATTCGAGCGTGCAGGCACACATGGAACGACCGCTGCGCTTGCGCTTATAACTGATGCGGTGAAAAAAGGCGGCGCGATGGCGAGTGGTTCTGTCGGTGGTATGAGTGGAGCGTTTATTCCGGTGTCGGAAGATGCAGGAATGATCGAAGCCACGCAGCTCGGAGCATTGTCGTTAGCCAAGCTCGAAGCATGGACCAGCGTTTGTTCGGTCGGCATCGACATGGTGGCCGTGCCTGGCTCGACAACCGCGGAAACTATCGCTGCGATCATCGCCGACGAAATGGCCGTGGGAGTTATGAATAACAAAACGACTGCGGTGCGGATCATTCCAGTACCCGGTCGCGACGTAGGCGAGATGGTTGAATTTGGTGGATTGCTCGGGAGTGCGCCGATCATGCCGGTCAGCGCGTTTTCTTCGACAGGCTTTATTCGCAGAGGCGGCCGCATCCCCGCGCCGATCCACTCGCTACGAAACTAGCCACAAAAAGCACAAAAGGCACAAAAAACACAAAACGGTCAGTCGGAATCATTCTGTGCTTTATGTGCTTTTTTGTGGCTAATTTTTGCTAATATCTGGTAGCAGTTGGAGGATCGCTAATGCCTGAAGCACTCGGAATGGTCGAATGTCGCGGCCTCGTGGCCATGATCGAAGCCGCTGACGCGATGGTCAAAGCTGCGAATGTTCGCCTCGTGGGCTGGGAAAAGATCGACGCTGGTTTAGTGACGGCGATCGTGCGTGGCGACGTTGCGGCTGTTCGTAGTGCGGTCGATGCCGGCGCCGCGGCCGGAAAGCGAGTCGGCGAAGTAGTGGCAACACATGTGATCGCTCAACCTCACTCCGACGTAGACCTCGGTTTACCCGTTTTGCACACTGGCGAAACCACTCGCAAAAAGATCAGTGGTTCCGTCAGAGGCAAAGACTAAATCCCTCGCACGTCTCCCTTTTTATTCCCCTTGAATCAATCCCCGAGTTCGCGGCCTAAGTCTGTTTGGCCGTCTGGAGAATCGCCGATGCCACGCAAGAGAAGCAAAGTAAGTGAATTCCTCGAGAAGTTTTCACATCAGGCTACGAAAGCCACAGGAACGTCTGTCGCTTTCGTCCTCGCTGTGCTCGTCATTGTCGTTTGGGCCATCACTGGCCCACTCTTTAACTACTCGAACACATGGCAGCTGGTGATCAATACCGGAACGACGATCGTGACTTTCCTGATGGTCTTTCTGATTCAACGCGCACAGAACAAAGATGCGCTTGCGCTCCATCTGAAGCTCAACGAGATCGTGGCGGCATTGGAGGGCGCAAGCAATCGTTTGATCGATGTGGAGGATTTGAGCGAACCGGAAATCGACGCGTTACACAACTACTACAAGCGTTTAATAGAGCTGGCGCGAACGGATGACGTTCTCACGATGACGCATTCGATCGAGGAAGCAGCCACGAGGCATGGAAGTAAGTACAAAAGAAAAGCCACAGATAAACACGGATAACACGGATCTGAGTTTAGGGTTTTTTGCCGGGTGTCGTGGTAGCCGGCATTCGTACCGCCGGTGGTTTAACCGAGGATCCGGTTTCTTTCCGCGCCAAGCGTCCGGTACGAGTTAACGCGATGCGCTTATCAGAATCGGAAGGTTGGTCCACGCTGACCTTGATTGCTCGATAAGAGCCGTCCTGAGTCTTGTTGGTTGGATTGTAGGCAATCACGTACTGCGTGCGCATGTCACGCACGATCTCATTCGCGATCTGCGGCAGTTCCGAGATTGATTCGGGAAAGAACGCACGTCCGCCGGTTTCGCTGGCGAGTTTATTGATGAGATTTACAGCTTTGTCGCGCGGGCTCTTGCGAATAAACCCGGCTTCTTTGTCGAGCTCGTTGACGAAACCAATCACGAAGATCTGAACGTCTTCCTCGCGCAAGCGCGCAAATAGTTGTTCCTGTTTGTAGAAACTGCTTCTGTCTTCACCGTCAGTGATCACGATCAATGCGCGGCGTCGTCGATCAGTTTCATCGCCTTTCCTGTACTCGGAGACATGCTCAGCCGAAAGATAGACCGCGTCGATAACTGCCGTTTGACCGCCTTCGACATAAAGATTATCGAGAGCATCCATTAGCATCTCTTTATTATCGGTGAAATCCTGCTCTGTTTGAATCTTGTCGCTGCTGATAAACCGCACCAGAAAAGTCTCGTCGCCCGGCTTGTTGCTGTTGATGATTGTCTTGCCTGCATCGATTACGCTTTGTATCTGTGACCGAAGCGAAGCGGAGGTGTCGACCGCGAGACCATAACTGATCGGCACTTCTTCACGTGTAAACGATTCGATGGTTTGCTGCACACCGTCTTCATAAACGTGAAACTCGCCTTTGGTCACGTTGTTGATTGGCCGGTTGTTCCGATCGATCACGCGGACGTGCAATTGGACCAGTTCCGAATTGATCGTAATGACGCTGTCAGGATCGAGGACCTCGGGCGGCGTCGGCGTTGGAGTTGGTTTCAGCTTTGGTGGCGGTGGCGGTTCACCGAGAGTGGGTGCAATGCGATCCGTTTGGGGTCTTTGTGTTTGGGGAGTCGGCGAAGGCGCCGGCGTCGACGCCGGTTGAGCCGGTGTAGTTGCGGGCGGCGTCGGCGTGGCTGCCGGAGTTCCGGTGCTGCGCGGCCGATCCTGGGCACGACTCGCAAAAACACTGGAGCCAAAGATTAATCCCGAGAGGACTAAACCGCAGACCGCAATTATCCCGGTCCACCTGAGATTCTGCTCACTAAACAATCTAAAAACTCCTCAAACGCGCAAGGCTGGGGCAAACGGCGCTGTCGATAAAACTCGCAGCGACCAACGCACACCTCCAAAAGATGCCGGGGAAGTAAGCCTGCGTTGCCGAAGCTCTGCTTTTTGAACTAACGCGCGCGCGAACCGGCCGTGGCGTAGTAGCCTTCTTTTGACCGGACAAACAGCCGCGGCAACCCGCGGGGCGGCGTCACTTTCACCTTCACTCGATGCCACTTGCCGTCGTTGGCGAAGGCGTCTGGTTTGTACCCGATAGAGTACTGATGTCGCAACTCCAGGGCAATCTGTTCAAAAATGTCGTCCATCTCGGCTGCGGAACGTGGGAAGAATGCTTTGCCTCCAGACACGCCGGCCAGCTCGTCGAGAATTCCCTGACCTTCCATACCCATCGCGCTGCCAGCATCGCTGCCGCTCAGAATGCCAATTCCGTACAGCGTCACGTCGGACTCTTTCAAAAGCTTCCGAAGTTCGTTGAACGTGTAGCGGGAATCGTTGTCCTGGCCGTCGCTAATGAGAAGCAACGCTCGTTTGGGATGCGCGCCGCGCTGGACTTTTTCCACGCCGAGATAGCAGGCGTCATAGAGCGCGGTCTGGCTCTTAGTCTCGACGAAAGTCAGTTTATTCAGAATCGAATCACCGTCGCGTGTTTTATCAAGCAGTAGTTGCGCTCGAGAATTGAAGGCGATCAGGAAATACTCGTCTGAATCGTGGCTGGTTTGAATGAATTTGCTCAGCGCATCGCGAGCCCGCTTTACCTTGTCGCCGCTCATCGATCCGGAAACGTCAAAAATCACCCCCACTGAAACAGGGGAATCGTCGTCGCTGAAAAAGGTGATCTCCTGTTGTTGCTTGTTATCGAAGACAGCAAACGCGCCTTTGCTCAAACCTGAAACGTAGCGACCATAGGTATCGGTGACGGTAACGGTCAGCGTAATCAGGTCGGTGTTTGTCAGTAAGACAGGACCATCGAGTTCGGTGCCCATCTTGCGTGGTGGTTCTTTTGGCGCAGTTGAAGGGGTTTGAGTGGGCGCGGCAGCAGCGGCTTTATCCTGTGCAGCAGGTTCCTGACTCTGCACTGCCACACATACAAAAACCATGACAGTGATCAAGGAGATGGAAGCGGCCGTTAACTTGGTGGTGTAATGAGTCGGTAAATACATGTCACCCTCGGGCTACAAGTTCGGTGATTCTACTTTTTAGTACCGGTCAGGGCTCGAAAGGGAACTGTCAACACAGATGCTCGTTAGGGAACGAGTGATGCCCGAATTATCAAAACCGGAGCATGAAATGTTCACGGGGAGACGGCCGCGCGCGTTTCAGTTTAATTGCTGTGTTGGCACGGCCATTCTAGGACAGCCGCTCGCTACACGCAAGACTTAAGCGGAAGAATAGATTTGCAATCCCGCCCACGGTAGTGGGCGGATGCTTCAAGTCCTTTCTACAAACTCATACCTAAAACTAATTATTAATCCCGTCAACGGAAGTTGGCGGATATTTCAAGTCCTGTCTATTTATCAATAACTATAAATAGTAAGGACCTGAACGATCCGCCCACTGGCCGTGGGCGGGATTTCAGACGGGTTGCGCTTCGACGATCGAGGTTGGGAGATCTGTGGGGATCACGCGGAGGAGCTTGAAGCCGGCGGCGCCGAGAAGTTGCTCGAATTCCTTAGCAGTTCGTTCTTTTCCGCCGGTCATCACGAGCATGTTCATGTCGATGAACTTCGAGAAGTCGGGCTCGTCAGTCTCCGGGACCACACAGTCAACGAGAATGAGCTTGCCGTTTGGCGGCATCTGGTTGCGACAATGTCGCAGAATCGTAATCGCTTTTTCATCATTCCAATCATGAATGATCCACTTCATGATGTAAGCGTCGCCGCCGGCAGGCACTGATTTAAAGAAATCACCCGCAACTGTTTCGCAGCGATCGGCAACGCCAGCTGCTTCGAGTTTCGGACGCGCGCCCTCGATCACTTCCTCAGCGTCAAACAACACGCCCTTCAGCTTCGGATTCGCTTTCAGAATTCCGGTAATGAGACCGCCATGACCACCGCCGACATCAACCAGCTTTTTAAAACCCGAAAAATCGTAGCGCGTCGTGATTGCTTCGTTCGTAACCGCGGTCATACTACTCATCGAATTGTTAAAGACCGCAGCATCTTCGGGATTCTGTTTGAAGTAGTCCCAGATGTCGACGCCGAAGAAGTTATCAAAAGCAATCTCGCCCGTCTTGATGCTGTGCATCAAGTTTCCCCAGGCGGGATAGTGCTCCTGACCGAGTTCAGACATAGCAAACCAGCGCATAGAGCCTGGAGCATCGGTGACGAGTGTTTCGGATAATGGCGTTTGCGCGAAGCGGCCGCCTTCGGCGGAATTCAAGATTCCGACACTAACCAGCGCGCGCAGCACTCGAAACAGCGAAGGCGCGTGCATATTCGTCGCGGAAGCTAACTCCTCCGCGGTCTTTGGTCCTGATTTCAAAAGGTCGGGAATGCCCAGCTTGGCGATTGCGTAAACCGCCCGAGAAATCCAGAAACCACTAATAATCTGGAGCATTTGTAAAGAAGCCGGTTGTACATTAATTTGTTTGTTTGCAGGTGCTGACAAGTTGATCTCCTCACACTGACCTAATTCCAATTAGTGAAACGCGTGAATGCTACCTGAAAAGGGCCACGGATCGGTGAAACGCAACTTCTGCTTAGGCTGTGCGTGAGATATACTCCCCGGTCATTCTCAAGTCGGGTAAATCCAATTATGGCTGAGTTTATTTGTAGATTGGGAACGCCTGCCGGCGAGGTTGTAACTCGCACGGTTGAGGCGTCAGGCGTACACGAGGCACGAGCACGGCTCGAGCGTGAAGGATTTCGCGTCTTTAACGTTACGCCGCCGCGCACCGCAGGTGTTGCCGCGTTAACACGTTTCGGACGATCCGGCGCCCATCCCAAGGTCAAAGCCAACGACTTCCTACTCTTCAATCAACAACTTGCCGCGCTCTCGCGCGCAGGCATACCCATCCTCCAGGCCATCACGATGTTGCGCAAGCGGGCGGCGTCTGCACGCCTAAGGACTGTGCTGGGCGACGTTGAAGAGCAAATCCGCGGCGGCGCTGCACTCTCGCAGGCGTTTGCCTCTCAAGGCGGTATCTTTCCACGCATTTACACGGCCTCGATTCTTGCCGGTGAACGTTCGGGCGCGCTTGACGATGTGTTGAGTCGATATGTCGCTTACATGCGACGAAACGTGGCTCTGCGACGAAAGATCCGGGGTGCTTTGGCGTATCCGCTGTTTTTGCTTTTCGCTTCCGCGTGTATGGTCACGTTCCTGACGATCTATGTCGTGCCCAGGATGTCGGAACTCTTCTCGGGTTTTGGTAATGAACTACCGACAGTGACACAAATCGTGGTGGGAATCTCGCGGTGGATGTCGTCCAACGTTATTTGGTTCGGGCCGTTGATCATTGGCGGCGCGGTCGTTTTGTTTATTTGGTCACGCACACCGAACGGCAAACTCCAGCTTAGTAGATTGATTCTAAAGATTCCGCTGGCTGGTAGTCTCGCGGTCCAAATGTCAGTGGCTCAGGCGACACGATCTTTGGCGACGTTGCTCGCCGGAGGCATCACGCTCGTCGAGTCGTGGGAAATTGCATCAGAGTCGATCACGAATCTGGAACTGCGACGTCGCAGCTCGTCGATTCTGCCAATGATTCGCGAAGGCCGTTCGTTTACCGAGAGTCTCGAAATGGCCGGCTGGCTGCCGCCGTTGGCAATCGATATGATCGGTATCGGCGAACGATCGGGTAGCTTGCGCGAGATGCTGGACGAAGTTGCGGTATTTTATGACGCGGAGTCTGAAGTACGCCTGGAGCAGTTGACGACCATGCTCGAGCCTGCGATTCTTGTGCTCATGGGCGGCGTCGTAGTGACGATCCTGCTGGCGATTTACCTCCCGATCATCCAATCAATTTCGAGTGGCGCAGGCGTTACCGGATCACGTCGTTAAGGAGTTATGAAAGAAGTTTCAGAAAACGAGGATACTGTTATCACGGCAGTGCCGCCGGTTGGCGAAAACGGGGCTAATGGCATTAATGGCGGCATTAAGGGCGGCGACGTGCACGAGCCGCCCGAGATGAAAGCGGCGCGGGAACTCGCGCTTCGTTATAGGCTTCCTTTCGTCGATCTTTTGCCGCCCGATCGTGAATCACCGATCGATTACCAGCTCTTCACTGAAGTTCCCGTCGACCTGATGGTTCGCCATCAGTTTGTCCCGCTCAAGCGCGATCAAAAGGGTCTGCACATCGCGATGGCGGATCCGACCGACCTCGAACGTCTCGACGAACTCTCGAGCACACTTCGAACTCGCGTAGTTCCACACGTCGCGACGGCCGGCGCAGTTGAAGTCGTGCTGCGAAAAGGCGACACGACTCAGCGCGTGTTGCAGGAAGCAGCTTCCGGTTTTCGTATTTCACTCGTCAAGGAAACAGAACACGGCGAGGAAGTGCTCGACCTCGACCGTCTGGCGACTGACGCTGAGATGTCGCCGATCATCAAACTCGTCGACACCATCATCTACAACGCGATGGAGTCGCGCGCTTCTGATATTCATATCGAAACTCGCGACACCGAAGTTCAGGTCAAGTATCGAATTGACGGCGCGCTCTACCAGAAAGTAGATCCGATCGACCTTGCGTATCACCAGACGTTGATCTCGCGTATCAAGGTCATGTCGGAGCTCGACATTGCCGAGCGTCGCGTGCCGCAGGACGGCAGGTTCCGAGTTCGTTATAAAGGACGCAACGTCGACTTCCGCGTTTCGATCATGCCGACGATTCACGGCGAAGACGCCGTCATCCGTATTCTCGACAAAGAACAGATCAACGAAGAGTTCCGAAACCTGAATCTGAACGTTGTTGGTTTTGCGGAAGAGGATCTGCGGAAGTTTCGTCGCTACATCGCAGAGCCATACGGGATGGTCCTCGTCACTGGTCCAACCGGATCGGGTAAGACGACTACGTTGTACGCGGCGCTGAATGAGATCAGAAACGAAGAA
>DATEIS010000140.1:0-9701 GCA_035278765.1 Pyrinomonadaceae bacterium
CTCGCACAATATCACGTCGTAACTCTCCAACAACGGCATCGCAAGCCCCTCAAGTTCATTCTTCCACAACTCGCCGCCATAAAACGCATCCCTCATACGCTCACGTTCTTCAAGCGAAGGAAAGCTGCGCAGAAACACAAATTTGTTCGGGTTCTCGACATCGAGAAATGGACCAGTAACCTTCATCCCATACGTGCGCTGACCAGGTATCGCACGTGTTTCAAACAGCTTGATGAACTCTTCGCGCTTGCCGGGCTTGATCCGATAGCTGCGGACTTCTACTATCATCATTAACCTCCAAACTTGTTGTCGAAAAGGACTGTAAACCGACTTATGAGCGCCAGCAAGAAGGCACTTTCGGGTAACCATCAGCCACGCGTCCGGCCCAATCCAGTCGAAGGCTGCCCACTCACAGCCGCGCTTGCGGCCATCGGCGGCAAGTGGAAGTTGATCATTGTCTACTGGTTAGCGGAATCGCCGAAGCACTTCGCGGCCCTGCGAAAGGCGATTCCGAGCATCTCGCAAAAAGTTCTCACACAGCAATTACGTGAGTTGATTAACGACGGACTCGTGAATCGTGACCCTAAAGGCGCTGTTCCCGCGCCCGTCGAGTATTCACTCACCGATTACGGCCGATCAGTGCTGCCTCTCGTTGAGGATGTTCGACTGTGGGGACGCGGTCATCTCGAGCGCTCACCAAATAAGTAACCACGGATTAGACGGATTTACTGAGACGATTGAGGGCGCGTTTCAGCGATGCCTTGCCCTTCAGAAGATCAGTCCATAGATCGCCGGTAGCAGCAATGCGTTGGGCCATCGTTCGTAAAGTGAACGTCTTTGGCCCAACTTCCCCTTTTTCAATTTCTTCCCACGTGCAAGGCGCTGACACTGGCGCACCGGGTTTGGCGCGCACGGTGTATGTAGCGGCATACGTTGCGCTGTAACCATTGCGACCGGTGTCAACGAGAATTCGCCCGCCGCGATCAACTTTGTGGAACTCCTGTGTCAAGTTATCAGGATCGCGACTCACCAGAACTCTTCCAACCGTGTGAGCGAAACGAGCTACTTCGCCGAAGTCGTGCTTACCATTAAGCGGAACGGCAATGTGAAATCCCTTCGAACCGGAGGTTTTAATCCAGCTAGGCAAACCAAGTTCATCAAGGAAATCTCGCAACAGCAACGCCGTTGCACGCAACGTGTCAAGATCGTCTTCTTTCGACGGATCGAGATCGAAGATACAAATATCCGGGTTGTACAGATTCGGCGTGCGCGACGGCCAAACGTGAATGGTGATGCTGTTCTGGTTCGCAAGCCAAAGGAGCGAGCGAGTGTCGTTTGCGATTGGATGATGGACCGTGCCTCCATGCTTCGGCACCTCGACACGCTCCAGCCAATCAGGAAAGCCCTTTGAGACGTCCTTCTGAAAAAAACCCGGAGATCCGATGCCCCGATGATATCGTTCCATCGTGATCGGTCGCCGACGCAGGTGCGGCAACATCACGGGCGCAATCGCTTCGTAGTACGAGGCGAGCTCACCTTTAGTGATTCCCTCTTCGGGAAACAAAATCTTTTCAGGATGAGTGATCATTCAACAACGGCGAGTAGACGCGGATGACGCAGTTTGCCGTGCACCGTCCACTCGATAAAACCGACCTGGACCATGATCTCGGGCTTCACCCAGTGCGCACGGACACGCGGCAGACCAACTGCCTGGGTGAAGGGAGACTTTTCTATCTCAAGATTGTCCAGTCGCGCACGCAGATCGAGTAGTAGTTTAGTGTCGAAGCCGGTGCCAATCCTTCCGGCGTAAATGAAGTCATCATCTTTGTTGTAACCAACAAGCAGCGCTCCGAGTCCGACGCGTTTGCCCTGTGGATCAGTAAAACCACCCACCAGCAGCTTCTCCGACAACTCGCACTTCATCTTCAGCCATTCTTTAGACCGTCGATGCTCGTAGATCGATCCGCGTCGCTTTGCGATTACGCCTTCCCAACCCTCTCTTTGGGCACGTTCCCAGGGCGATGGATCTTCAACAAGCACGACACGATGAAGTGGCTCCTCAAATGGGAGTTGGGCCAACAACTCACGACGTTCTTCGAGCGGCAGCGTCGTGACGTTGCGGCCGTCAATCCACATGATGTCAAACACGTGATACTTGACCCTCCCGCCCGGCCACGTGATCTCGCCATCGAGAATCAACTCGTGATGCGGCAAGCGCTCGATTGCATGCTGAACCGGTGGAATGTGCTGCGGCAGATGATTACGTGAAAACAACTGCACGTCGTTTCCCTTTTTGTAAGCGAGCAGGCGGATGCCATCAAACTTCTGCTCGAAGACCCATTCAGGACCACTGAAACGCTCCTGCGTCAGAGTCGCCGCCATCGGCACGAGCCATTCCGGGAAAGGATCCATGTGCAAAGATTACGCAGATTGCGCAGAACAGTAAATCTGCGTAATCTGCGTTGTCTGTGAGCACACTGATTAATCGGCGCGGATTTCTGAGCGGAGCAGCGACGAGCGCGGCGTTACTGGCGTTGCGTCCGGCGCTGGCTTTCGACACGAAGCGCCACTTTGCGCCCGTGAAGGTCGCACGCAATCGTGTTATTCGCGAAGTCGTTGGACTGCGGCCGTATCGTCCCAGCGGTTTCGTAGTTGATGCGCAGCGGTTCGGAAACAAACTGCTTGTTCATAACTACGGACACGGCGGCGGTGGCGTCACACTTTCATGGGGCACTGCTTCGCTCGCCGTCGACATGGTTCGGGAATTCCGCAAAAGCGCACGCCCAACACATTTCGCTGTGCTTGGTTGCGGAGTAAGCGGGCTTTCCACTGCACGATTATTACAACGTCGATTTCAGAATGGTCCGGGAACTGTAACCATCTACGCGAAAGATCTGCCGCCTGACACAACGTCCAACATTGCCGGCGCGTCGTGGGGACCGACGTCTGTTTTCGAAACGTCCACTCCTAAATTCAATGAACAGTTTCGCCAGGCGTGTCTAATTTCAAATCGAGCTTTTCAATTGCTTGTGGGCACGGAGTATGGCGTTCGCTGGGTAGACATGTTTGAGCTCAGCAATCACGAACTGTCTCTGCAAAGCGAACTAGCAGGCGGCAACGATCTGTATCCGCAGATCGAGATACATCGAGATCCGGAAAACTACTTCGGCTTTCCCTTTGTGCGACAGTACTCGACGATGTTGATCGAGCCGTCGATCTATCTGAGCGCGTTGCTGCGCGACTTTTACATCGCGGGCGGCAGAGTTGTCGTGAAGGAGTTTCGTAATAAGCAGGAACTCGCGCGATTGCGTGAACCGGTTATTTTCAACTGCACCGGCCTTGGCTCACGCGACCTCTTTGGCGATGAAGAACTGACTCCAGTGCGCGGACAGTTGGAAATACTACTGCCCCAACCAGAAATTGATTACTGCTATTTGAGCAGAGGCTACATGTTTCCGCGTCGCGACGGCATCGTTCTCGGCGGCACATGGGACCACGATGACTGGTCTCTCGATCCCGATCCGGAACAAGCCACCGGCATCCTCGAAGCTCATATGGAGATTATGAAGAAGCTGCCTCGCTAATCATTGTGGCCGAGCGATATGTCGCCGTCCTCACCTAAATACTCGCTGCCGAAGAAGATTCGAGTGACATCCGGATCCTGCGACTGAATACCTTCCCTCATTCGCCTGACCGCTTGTCTAATCTCCACCGCTGTAATGTGGCCCCGGAAGCGCAGTTCGATCGTGAGAAGCACTTCGTGTGGTCCAAGATACATCGTATGCAGATGTCCGACGCGCTCGACAGCCGCGTCTCGTTCAACCAGTTCACGTATCGAGTTCAATGATTTATGATCGAGCCCCTCGCCAATGAGTAAGCCTTTGCTTTCATAGACCATCAAAACCGCGACGCCGCACAACAGCAAACCGATGAGGACCGATGCCACGCCGTCGAGATAAGGCAATTCCAACAGATGGCCAAAGAAGATGCCGAGGAATGCGAAGACAAGACCGAGCAGCGCCGCTGAGTCTTCAAGTAGCACTGTGAAAGTGCTCGGGTCTTTAGTGTCATGAATCGTTTGCAGAACTCCCCGGCGTCCGCGCTCAGAGTTGAATGCCTTCCAACCAAACAACCAGGTCGTGCCCTCGAACACACCCGCCATGCCAAGTACCGCGTAACTCCACGCCAACTTCTCCGGCAATCTCGGGTGGAGAATGTGCGTGATGCCCTCGTAGACTGACATGCCTCCGCCGACGGCAAAGATGAGTACGCCGACTATCAAGGTCCAAAAATACAATTCATGTCCGTGGCCGAAGGGGTGATCCGAATCGGGTGGCTTGCGACTCTTCCGCACGCCGAGCAATATCAACAAACCGTTGCCGGTATCGACAACTGAATGAATTGCCTCAGACAGCATGGCGGAACTACCGGTGATCACGGCCGCAACGAACTTCGTGACGGCGATTGCCACATTGCCGGCGATGGCTGCATAGATGGCGGTGGTAGATTCCGAACTTTCCTTCACGTCGCTTCCACCGGCAAACCTTCAAGACTCATGATCTTCAATGCGTTGGTTGTCGGACATGGTCCCGATCGCAGGCGGTAGTCAAACACCATTCGACCGTCGTGCACTTCTTCGCGGAAGTGATAGTTTGTTACGCCTTCGATTTCATCGGATAGTTTGATCAGCTCGAGATCGTGAGTCGCAATCAAACCCATTGACGTACCTTCCGACAATGCACGGATGTAGGATCGGCTTCCAATCAATCGCTCACGACTGTTTGTGCCGCGGAAGATCTCGTCGATCAGAAACAACACCGGCAATCGGTCGTCCATCTTTGTAGCGGCCAGCAGTGCCTGCAACCGTTTTACTTCAGCGTAAAAATACGAAAGTCCGTCCTGCACTGAATCGCTCACCTTGATACACGTGAACAAGCGAAACAGCGAGGTCTGCAAGTGCGAGGCATTCACAGGCGCTCCGGCATAAGCGAGAGAAAGATTCACGCCGATCGTTCTGAGAAGGGTGCTCTTCCCTGCCATATTTGAACCGGTGAGTATCACTATTCGATGTTCACGGTCCAACGCGAAATCGTTGCACACTTTCGAATCAGGCTTGAGCAGAGGATGGCCCAATTCGCGAGCAGCAAAGCGATCTGTGTCTGCAATCAATTCCGGAAAGACGTAATGCGGATTCAGATAGGCCAAGTTTGCGAGTGAGTTCAAAGCCTCGAGCTCGTGCCACGCGTCGAGCCAGCGAGGCAGAAGGTGTGCGATCTCTTTTTTTACCTGCTCGAGCCGGTAAGCAAAAATGAAATCCCACGGCATGACGAGATGGACCAGGAGATATAAAAGCGGATTGGTGCGCACACCCAACGCGGCGGCCAGGCGTCCCAATCGTCGCATCTCGATCGAAGGTTTCTTGCCTTCTTCTGCAAACGAAGAACAAATCTCCGCGAGCGCGGGCGTTTTTTTATAGCTGCGCGATTCCAGGTATTTAAAAACAATTTGGAAATGCGTCAGGGCTTTTTCCAGATCTTGCAGTTCGCCCCACGCGCCCGCGATCCGCGATTGACGCGAATACGAAGCGCCCATGTAGATCAACAAAACAAACGGCCAGATTCGTGGAATGAGATCGAGCCCCCACAGCACAATGCTGGCAATGTTGAGTGCCGCCAGAACCGATAGAAACACGACTGTCGGTAACAACGAACTCTTTGGTCCACTTCGTTCAATCCAGTCGACGAGCACTTTCGAATTCCAATGGCTTGAACCACGTTTCGACGGTCCGGGGCCGGTGGTGTTTAGTCGCGCAACGGCGGAGAGGAGTTGAAGCTTGTCGCGAAAAAGTGAATGGCCCTTCAGCTCTCGCACCAGCTTTTGTCGGTGCTCAATTAATTGAGCATCAGGGCGAGGACTCAGCAGCCACGATCTCAAGCGCTCGCTGCCTTCTCTCGTGACAGCACAGTCGAGCAGTCGATGTAATGATCGTTCCCCGGTGATGTCGAGATCGGTTTCAAAAGGGTGCTTCGTGTCGGGGAGTCTTGATTGATCCGTTTCCGGCAGGCGTTCCCACTGCAACTGGATGCGGGCGATTTGGACCTGTTTGATTTCGATTAGCAGCGAGTTGCGCGTGAGACTGTCTCGCACTTTCGTATGAAAAACTGTGACGATCGTGAATACGATTCCGAGTAGGGCCGCAACGATCCATGCTGACTTTGTGCCCGCGAAGTTGCAGAACGCGAGGGCCAACAACGCACCGGTAACAAAGATAATTCTGCGCGCCGTCCAATACTTGCCACTGATCACGTTGAGCTGATCGGCCCGACGGCCAAGGCGCGCAATCTGCTTTTCAAGCTGCTGTAAACGAGTCATATCATCCACAGATTACACAGATTTGTTATGCACATGGGGGCGTGGGGCATTGGGAGTCGTGGATTGCGGGTTTGGGTTCTTGACTGAACGTCGTGATCAGCACCACTGAACTAATAATCACCGCCGCGGCTATCAACATTCGCCGTGTAAGTGGTTCTCCGGCGATCAGCCAGCCTAAAAACACGGCTACCACCGGATTCACGTACGCGTAAGTCGTCGCCATCGCGGGGGTGACGTTGTTCAGCAACCAACTGTAAGCAGTGAATCCAACTAGCGAGCCAAACACGAGCAGATAAAAGAACGCGCCAATCGAAGTCCACGACGCGTTAGCGAGATTCAAACGACCAGCATCACCCCAAAAAAGCGCAAAGATTAAAAGCAAACATCCACCACTAAACATCTGCATCCCGGACGACATCGACGTCGAAACACCAATCGGATGTCGATTCGAGTAGACCGAACCCGCGGCCCAACCCAACGCCGCCAGTATCACCACACCGCCACCAACTAAACTCAACCACGACGAATTAACATTTCCTCGCAACAGTCCGTCGCTCACGAGCATCGTTACCCCAGCCAGTCCGATCAGAATCCCGAGCAACACTTTCGAGTTGGGACGTTTACGAGTAATTATCCAATTCAGGATCACTACCCAAAGCGGTTCCGTCGAAACGAGCAGTGCTGCCAATCCCGTAGCTACATACTTCTCCGCCCAAGTCACTCCACCATTGCCACACAACAGCAGCAATGCGCCGACGATCAATGCTTTCCGCCATTGACTCCACGACGACACAAATCGTTCGCCTTTGAGTCGAGACCATGTGAGAAGGATTACACCGGCGAGGGTAAAACGTGTGCCTGCCATGAGAAATCCCGGCAGAGTTTCAATGGCGAGTCGGATGCCGAGGTAAGTTGAACCCCAGAGAATATAGACTGCTGCAAAACACAGTACGACTAGTAAGCGAGATGGTCTGGTTGCCGGCATCTGAAAAATGTACAGATTAACAGGAAACCCCGTGGCACGTCGCATGCTCAATTCGGTTGGGCGCACATGTCGTGCGTTCGTTGGCCCTTTTCTCCTGTGCTTCTCGCCCAGGTCAGGTCAACTCTCCACAAGTCTGACCACCGAGCACTTCATACATCGATGCCTGCAATCTTCACAAATATTCCTTTGCTGCATTCAGGCCGCATCGAAACTGCGCTTCGTGAGAGTGAGGAACGCTACCGCGACATCTTCGAACATGCCAACGACATCATTTACACACACGACTTAGACGGCAACTACACCTCCGTCAATCGTGCAAATGAAGCCATCACCGGATACACAGTCGAGGAATCACTGAAGCTCAACGCCTTGCAGGTGGTCGCTCCCGAATATCGTGAGTTAGCGAAGGCGATGCTCAATCGCAAGGGTCTCGGAGTAGTAACTCCAACCTATGAAATCGAAATCATCGCGAAAGATGGCCACCGCGTCGCACTCGAAGTCAACTCACGGTTGAACTATCAAAACGGTGTACCGGTTGGTGTACAGGGAATCGCGCGCGACATCACGAGTCGCAAGTGTGCTGAACGAGAGCGCGCAGTGATTTCGGAGATCATCGACAGCTTGAATCACACCTCGAATCTCGATGAGTTTCTCAAGGGTGTTCACAAGTCGATCAGTAAAGTGCTGTATGCAGAGAATTGTTTCGTTGCCTTGTATGACAAAGCGACGGAGATGTTTGAGCGGCCGTTTCACGTCGATCAGGATCCCCCGGCGCCTCCGAAACGTCTCACGAAGAGTTGTAGTGCTTACGTCTATCGCACCGGCAAGCCTTTGTTGATGACGCTCGACGTCTTCCATTCCCTACTCAACGCTGGAGAGGTTGAGCAAGTGGGCAGACCTTCACCGTCATGGCTTGGCGTTCCTCTGGACACACCTTCGGAGACAATCGGTGTTCTCGTGGTCCAACACTACGAGCGCGAAAACGTTTACAGCCAGCGTGACATGGAATTTCTGACAACTGTGGGCGGACAGATCGCGCTCGCGATTCAGCGCCGCCGAGCCGAAGAGGAAGTAAAGCAGGCACGCGACGTGGCCCTTGAATCAGCACGGCTGAAATCCGAGTTTCTGGCGAATATGAGTCACGAGATTCGCACGCCGATGAACGGTGTGATCGGCATGACTACCCTCTTGCTTGATACAAGTCTCACAAAGGAACAGCGTGAGTTTGCCGAAACGATTCGTAACAGCGGCGAAGCGCTGTTGACCATCATCAACGACATTCTCGACTTCTCTAAAATCGAAGCCGGAAAACTTCATTTCGAAACACTCGACTTCAATCTCAAAAACACACTTGAAGGCACGATCGATCTGCTCGTCGAAAAGGCGCGCGACAAAAGGATCGAACTTACTTCACACATCGATACTGATGTGCCGATGGAGTTGAGAGGTGATTCAGGACGCGTTCGCCAGGTGTTGATGAATTTGATCGGCAACGCGTTGAAGTTTACCGATCAAGGCAGTATCACTGTTCTGATCAAGAAAGAATCGGACACGAGCACCGAAGCCGTTATCCGTTGCGAGATTAGCGACACGGGTATCGGAATCAATGAAACAGCGCAGACAAAACTTTTCCACGCCTTCACGCAAGCCGATGGCTCAACCACGAGAAAGTACGGCGGTACAGGTTTGGGACTGGCTATTTCGAAACAGCTAGTTGAGTTGATGGGCGGGCAGATCGGTGTTGTGAGCGAGCCTGGTAAGGGATCGACTTTCTGGTTCACCGCAAAGTTCACAAAGCAAAGCGGCGAGGTCACAACTCTGCGTGCAACAGCACCTGCACTGACCACACCGGAACACACACAAAACAAGCTGATCCTTCTCGCCGAAGACAACATCGTGAATCAGAAGGTTGCTGTGCGGCAGTTACAGAAACTCGGCTACCGCGCCGATGCTGTTGCGGATGGTCGAGAAGCTGTCGAAGCGCTGCAAAGAATTCCTTACGACCTCGTGTTGATGGACTGCCAGATGCCGCACATGGATGGCTATGAGGCCACCGCCGAGATTCGCCGCCGCGAGGGCACAAAGAAACACACAGCCATCATCGCTCTCACTGCAAACGCACTTGCCGGCGATCGTGAAAAATGTCTCGCCGCAGGGATGGATGATTACATTTCGAAACCGGTCAGACCTGACGAATTAGCAAAGGCACTGGAAAGAGTGTTTGCCGCTCAGGCCTCTCGTTGAAAAGAGAAATCACGCATGACTCCAAATACACAACGCATACTCATTGCCGATGACGATCCAATCATCCGTCACATGGTCACCCGTCTAACTGCAAGCGAAG
>DATEIS010000141.1:0-3095 GCA_035278765.1 Pyrinomonadaceae bacterium
ATTTTGGTTTGTTCATCCACAGATTACACAGATTATATTAATCTGTGGATATGTACATTCGATTTTTATTGCTTGTTGCGTTTCTTCTGGCTGGTCCTACCTGTCACGCCGCCGATGTTGATTGGACCAAAGCGCGCGCCGAAGCGGTTCAGTTACTACAGGAACTAATCAAAATCGACACGACCAATCCGCCGGGTAACGAGCGGGCCGCAGCTTTGCACTTGCAAAAGCTTCTTGAGTCAGATGGGATTGAAACTCGATTACTCGACGTAACTCCGGGGCGTGCAAATCTCTACGCTCGCATCAAGGGAGATGGCAGTCGCCGTCCGCTGATCCTGCTAAGTCACACTGACGTCGTGATGGCCGAACCACAACGTTGGACCATACCTCCTTTCAGTGGCGAACTACGCGATGGTTTCATCTACGGGCGCGGTGCCATCGACATGAAGGGCACCGCGACAGTTCATGCGACACTCATGCGTCTAATAAAGCGCCTCAATATTCCACTGAAACGCGATCTAATCCTGCTTGCGGTTGCGGACGAAGAGGCCGGTGGTTCGGGCGCGGCTTCAATTATCGAAAAGCAACCCGAGCTGATTCGCGGCGCCGAGTTTCTCTTGAACGAAGGCGACGTCGTTTATGTAAAGAATGGGAAGGTCCAGCAGTACGGCGTCGATGTTATGGAAAAGGCGGCGCTGTGGCTCAAAATCATCGCGAAAGGTCCGACCGGACATGGCTCAATCCCATCGCCGAATTCCTCCGTTGAACGTTTGCTGCGCGCCCTGGAACGGCTGCGACGATGGGAGACTCCGATTCAAGTTTCGGACGCGGTTGCCGAAGGTTACCGGATGAGGGCTCAACAACAAACTGATCCTGTTCTAAGAAATGCGTACGCCAACCTTGCGCGAGCACTTAAGAACCCAACGTTGCGCAAGAGACTTTTAACCGACAGCACTCTCAACGCGGAGGTCAGAAATACTTTTACAATCACCGGTCTGCAAGGTAGCGATAAAGTCAACGTCATTCCGGGAGTAGCGTGGGCGCAAGTTGATGCGCGCCTTCTCCCTGGCGAAACACCGGCGGGCTTCATCGCGACGTTGCGCCGCGTGCTCAACGATCCGGAATTGGAAATCGAAACGCTGGAAGGGTCAACACCCACGGGATCGAGCGCCGATACAGACCTGATGCATGCGATTCGCAAAGTTGCAGCACGACACGATCCGGGTGTGCCGGTGATCCCGACAATGCTTACAAGCTCAACCGATAGCGCCAAGTTTCGTCCACTCGGTATTACAGCTTACGGCTTTGAGCCCTTCAAGTTGGACGATGGAGAACTGAATCGCTCACATGGCGACGATGAACGTGTCTCGGTGGAGAACCTTGGTTTTGCTCTACAGTTTCTTTATGAGGTGATACTGGAGTTGAACTAAAGTTCAATTGCCGACGCCGCGCGTTTGAGAGCACGAGTGAGACGCTCAACTTCCAATTTCGCGCGCGACTGGTCACGAGCCTCTATAGCTTCTGTCAACGCGGGAAGGACCAACGGTTTGTAGGTGGGCCGAGGCGCATAGATCAAATGTTTGAACCACGGTCGACCGACGAGGCCTTCCGGATCTAAAAGCGCGCGCTCCACCTTCATCAATCCTTTGTGTACGCGCTCAACACGAGCCATGTCGCCTGCATCGACAGCTTTGCGCGCGACTTCGAGCGCCGTGCGCCCGTTTTTCTCCCAAGCCTTAGCAGCATCGCGAACCTGCCGGAAATCAACATCGACTCTTAACCGACGCGCCGCAGTTTCGGTTTCATCGAGATAACTTTGCACCTCACGCGCATAAGCGGCGTAATCCAACGGCACGTAATCGCATTCGGAGAGCTGCAGCGCGGCGACGGCCCAGTATCTTCCCATAGCGGCGTGATAGTAATAGCCGGGATCACCAACGCGATCGACCCAGGTGAAGCTGTCGTAAATAGAATGATAGACACCGTATGGACCATCAAATGTGAGATCGGCAATCGGCAGCCCAAGGAAGTTGAGAAAGACTGTGTAATCCGAACCAGACCCAAGTCGTGTTGTTACTTCGGGCTCTTTCGCGTCTTTGTTTTGACGCAGCCACGCGTCGTAAATCGATCCGCCGCTGGGATCAGGAACCTCACGTGCGACTTCGCGAAGAAAGTTAGCAAGCGCCGGAACTGCAGCGGCTGTAAAGTTGTTGCCTGAAGCCGAACTGTCGACATTGAGATAGGCAAGTGCACCCGCCTGGAGTCGTTCGGCCTCCAACTCGCCCCATTCAGTGCTTCCGGTGAGGGTGAATTCTTCCGCATCCCACGAGGCAAAGATGAGTGTGCGTCGCGGCTTCCAACCACTTCGCTTGAGCTCTCCAAATGCTCGCGCGGTTTCCATCAGAGTCGCGCTACCGCTGCTCGGATCGACACCACCGAAGACCCACGCATCACGATGATTTCCGAGTATCACCCACTCATTCGGCCGTTCGGCGCCGCGCAATCGACCCACGACGTTCCAGATCGATCGCACTTTCTTGTCGTTTTGGATGATGAGATGAAGCTTGTCAGATGTTGGACCAAGTCGATAAGTGAATGGCAGTCCTCCTTGCCATTCTGCCGGAACCGCAGGGCCAGTCATTTTTTCCAAAAGACGTCGAGCATCTTTGTACGACATCGGCGCCGCCGCGACAGTGGGCATCGACACTGCCGACTCAGCAGGAAGAAAACGACCTCCGGGAACGGAGGCCCAACCCGGTGTGCGTGGATCACCGGGCAAGTTGAAGTCGTAAACAATCCCGCCTCTTTGCAGATGACTTTCAGGACCCCACGGACCCCATGGATATACGTCACCCTTCTTGAATCCATCATCAGCAGGATCGGAGTAGAGGAGTAACGCAGCTACACCGCGTCGTTGGGCCGTCAGCGCCTTGAACCCACGATAGCTGTAAGGCACCGAGTAACGCGCGAGGGCGATCTTGCCGCGCACGTCAACGCCGCGCTGTGCGAGCAAGTCGTAGTCTTCAGGATTACCACTATTGACATAGACCACCGGCGCCGTCACATCGACGTCCGCGGAGTAAGCACAGTAAGGA
>DATEIS010000142.1:0-2854 GCA_035278765.1 Pyrinomonadaceae bacterium
CTCACCCAGGAATCCCTGGAATAGACCAAAGCCGCCGCGAATTACCGTCTTGTCGTTGTATGCATAGGCGAAACCAACACGTGGCAGAAAGCCGTTCTTCGGCGTGTTATAGAGTCCGCTACCCGTGTCTTTACCGGCAAACAACAACCCGCCTTTAGCACTAATCGAAGTCAACCCAAACGTAGTTTTGAGTGGATCGTTCGCATTCAACCGGCTAAGTATGTTGGTAAAGTTCGTCTGAGCCGTTGTTTCAAACGGTTGTGTGTAGGCAAAGTCGAAGCCGGAAACGCTCTTGTTCTGGCGCTCCGTCAATGCCTGCTCGAATTCCCAGCGCAAACCGAGATTGAGTGTCAGCTTAGTCGTGAGTTTCAAGTCGTCCTGGGCAAAGAATCCCCAGGTCTTCGAGTACTCAGAGTAATCTGATGCGCGGACAATCTGCATCGTGGTTGGATAGCCAAGCAGGAATGATGCAAAAGCCTGCAACCCTTCGACGTCAGTGCCGGCTGCGCTGCCAATCTTGGTGAACGTGTTGTCGAAGATGAAATGTCCTGACTGGTTGTTGCTCTTGAAACTATCGTCCTCGCGATAGATGCGCATCTCACCGCCGAAGCGGAATGAGTGCCTGTCCTTGGTCCAATTCAACACCGCCGTCGCGAAGTGGCTACTGACCGGCCTGAACTCATTCGTATGGCCATTGCCGACGGGAGCGCCGGTGCAATTCCCCGAGCAATTGAAATCAAAACGCGGGAAGCGACGGACGCCTTCGCCGATTGCACTGTTGAAAGCAGCCGGAAACCCGAGCGTGGTCAGATCCATCCCGTATTGACCTTCCGGCGCGTCGGGAGCGCGGATGAATCGATTAAAACCATAACGGAGATTCAGTACGGTGTTGGCATTGAACGTGTGAACCTCGTCCAAAACAGCCTGCTTCGACTGAAAGACAAACCGGTCACCTACGTAAATTGAATTGGTGTAGTTGTTGTAGGTGCTCTTCCGGTTATACCAGCTATAGCGACCAAACAATTTGTCGTTGTCGCCGATGCTCTGGTCCAGCCGGATGGTGTAATTTCGGTAAGGCGGATCGAGCAGCTCGGAAAGCGTCGAGTCTCTAATATTGTTGTTGAGCAGAAAATTTCCCTGCGCGGCTTGTTTGGGTGATCCCCAGAACGACATCACCGCCTTAGCCACCGGATTTATTCGAGCAGCAGGGATTTTGTTATCTGTGAACTGCGTGCGATTGGTAACGTTGCCGCCTGAGAATGTGCCGGTCAGCGGATCGTAGATCTTGATGACATTTGCGTACGCGGAGAAATCGCCGTTCTTCAGAGCCTCGGTTGGCACCCAGATATTGTTTGCGTCGAACCGGGGTCGTGAGTCGTTGATACTCTCATAAGAGAAGAAGAAGAAGCTCTTGTTCTTCCCGTTGTACACCTTCGGGATCCTTATTGGACCACCAATACTGAAGCCCGGTCGATTCGAGAAGCTGTATGGTCTACCCTGCCGCTGAGCATTTCCAAAGAAATCGTTGGCTGCCCAACCGCCTGGTTCGATCCAATAGTAAGCGGTTCCGTGATACTCGTTCGTGCCGCCTTTCGTAACGATGCTGGTGACACCGCCTTCGGTGTTGCCAAACTGAGCATCATACGTCGCGGTTTGTACTCTAAATTCCTGCGTTGCATCGCTGGTCGGAACGTACGACGCGATTACCTCGTTGGCATTCGCCGTCGCGGTGCTGGGGGCGCCATCGATCAAGAGGTCGCTGCGGATACCGCGCGCGCCGCTCATCGCAAAGTTGGCGATGTGTGTTGGTTCAAAAGGTCGATCTAAACGAGTGCTGCCGGTGTATGAAACACCCGGCGCCAGGTTGATGAGCACATACGGATCGCCGTGAATCGATGGCAACTCATCTACGCGCTTGCGATCGATTGTCATACCCAGGTTCGGATCCGAGACATTGAGTTGCGACGACTCGGAGGTGACCGTGACTGTCTCCTGGACCGTTCCGACATCGAGAGTTATCGCAATCGTGCTCGTTTCATTTATCGCAACGTTGACCTTGTCGACAACGGCTTTCTTGAATCCAGAGACTTCCACCAGGACCTGATAAGTTCCGGGCAGGAGGTAGGGTGCGTCGAAGAGACCTGCATCGTTCGTCGTTACGGTGCTCGTTCCCGATCTCGCTAGATCGGTAATTTTTACGGAAGCACCCGGGACGGCTGATCCATTCGGGTCCAAAACACGACCGCTGATCTTTCCACGCGACTCCTGAGCACTCAGTGATGAGGGCACAAAAAGAATCGCGCTGATGAGTATTAAAGCGCGAACGATAGTCGGGAAGTAGTTAACTCGTGTGCTCATTTTTATCTCCTGTTCGACTGAGTTAAGCCGGGCCCGGCGTAACTTATGGCAACAATCCAGGTGGCAGCGTAGCTAGAGCTAATGACTCTCGGTTTCACCCTCTTGGCTTGACCAATTACCGAATTAGAATTGCTGGGTTAAAGCGCGAATGTGGTTATGAAATTCCTAAAAAGACCGCCTGGACAAGCTTGTTCCGCTGGCCCCGCATTTTGTTGCAGGTCCAGCCCAAAGTCAAGCCTTTTCCTTACCAATTTTTTGGAGCAAGTATTTCAGGTATTACCAAAATGTATTCACGCTTTTTTCGTGCAAGGTTTGTTCCGCTCTGGGCACAAACTAGGCCGGCCTTATTTCTCCGTGATCCCGGACGCGTAGCACGGCGACGGGAGTCCATAATTATGGATTCCACTTTGCTTTTTTGAACTAGCAATTCTGAGATTGGTCAAGCCACATGGGACGTACTGTAGGGGCAGCCCTCCGTGGCCGCCCGTGGTTTTGA
>DATEIS010000143.1:0-17227 GCA_035278765.1 Pyrinomonadaceae bacterium
CTGCCGCTTGTTTTGACACTTCTTATGCAAGACGGCCCATTGCGTCGCCGGTTTAAAGACGGCGTGCTGGTAGCAGGAGTTGCGCTTCTGCCGCTTGTCGGATTGCTCATCCGCAACAAGTTGATAGCCGGCTCATCCACGGAACGCTCGTTTGCTTTCCACTTGGTCGGGCTGGTTGAAGCGAAGACCTTTGTTGATTCCCTACTGCTTCTTATCACTCCATATTCGCTACCTGGTTTTGTGAAGCTGTTGCTGGTCACGATAGCTGCGGTAGTCGTCGTTTATTCGTTGTGGATGGGCCTCCGCGGTCAAAGTGGTCCAGCAAATCGTTACATCAGGTTCTTTTCGGCAGTTATAGTCGCCACTTATGTGATGTTCCTTGCCGCTTACAATTCGCTTGCCAGTGCCCTGGTTGATCTTGGACCAAGGGTGGCTCTGCCGGTTTATGTATTCGGAATGATTCTCGTCTTTTCGCTTATCGAGTGGGAGAGCGCGGTTGGCAAGCGACGCATGCTTTTCTGGTGCGTTGTTTTTTTGTCGTTTGTTTTATTCAGCGCCAATGTGCGGCCCGCTGCCTATTGGATCTCGTACAGACATCGTGAGGGGGAGGGATTTACAAGTCGCGCCTGGAGAAATTCGGAAACTGTAAAATTTCTGAAGTCTCTGCCACCGCAAACAGTCATTGCCTCGAACGCTGCTGATGCGTGTTATGTATTTATAAATCGTGAAGTGTTGCGTCTTCCCGCCAAATACGATTCCACGAATGGGCGCGACAACACAGAGTTTAGCACTCAGATGGAAGCGTTGCGGGATGATCTTAACAATAATCACGCTGTTGTTATTTATTTTGACAGAATCAACTGGCGATGGTACTTGCCAACCCGAAATGAGTTGGAAGACTCATATAAATTGCCGGTACTAACGCGCTTCGCAGACGGCGTCATCTACGGCACTGAATAAAACATCGGACGTACTGTAGGGGCGGCCCTCCGTGGCCGCCCGTGGTTTTGATACCGGTTCAAGAAGTCGACAGTCTCGAGTTTGGCGAACACGATTCCAAACCACGGGCGGCCACGGAGGGCCGCCCCTACAGTACGTTCCGTGAAGACCATATCTTCTGCTAGTCCGAAAATACGTCAGGCGTTCCAATTGAAGCGCGAAGCGCGTGTCTAACTGCTGCCCGAGGATATAGTCGCGCCACCTCGAGCCCGAGCCGAATCGCATCTATCGCGCGCCCAACTCTCATTCTCGCCGCAGCCGCCGAAATCATTTGTAGTGCCGCGCGATCCGCGAAAGCGCGTGAAGCCTGGTTGCGGATTTCCTCCGGTGCTTCCATCGCGCGCGGTAATCGAAGCCACTTGTCTCGGTGCAGCCGATGTGCGCGACGATGCATCCGGTCCGCTCGGAAAGAAAACTGTCCCGACGTTGGCGTGGGCTGCCGCCAAATCGCGACCTCCTGCTCAGTCGCCACAGTCGGGTACAATTCGCTGAATCGAACCCACAGGTCCCAGTCGTCAACACCAGTAGCTGACTCATCTAGCAAACCCACACGATCGAGACACGCGCGACGAAAAACGACGCTCAGACAAGGAATAAAATTCCATTCCATCAATTCCCAGAAGATGTCTCCCTGGGGACATTCATCCGGATACGCGCCCCCTTTCGGGCGGCATTGCTCGTCGCCGTAAAGCGCGCGACCGTAAACCATTCCTGCCTCTGGATGGGCCTCAAGCAGACTTACCTGCGCGTCTATCGAATTTGGAAGTCGCAAATCATCATCATCCAAAAAGCCAATGTACTCCCCCGTGCTGACTCTCACTCCTTCGTTTCTTGCGCCGGCCACTCCCCTATTAGAATCCACCCGCACGTATTTGATATCTCGCAGCGTTTGGCAAACACTCGCTGTCTCGTCTGACGACGCGTCATCGACAACAATCACCTCGACACCGGATCCGGCTTTATGCGCGCTCTCCACGCACCGCGGCAGTAAATGTGGGCGACTAAAGGTCGGAATGATCAGACTGACTTTCGCCATAGGAAACCGGAAGCAGATCTATGACCACCCGCGGCGATAAATGCGAATCAACTGCCCTCGCAATTCGGTCGCAGCAGCAATCGAGTCGGCTATAGTTTGTGCTTGATAGAGACGATCGCTCGTCCGAGTTCGATCGCTCGAGCAAAAATTTCCTGATCCGTTATGGCTTGATTTGCTCTTCCATCTTCGAATGCGGTGAGCACATCAATCCCTAAGCGGCGCAATTCTTCAACTACGCGTAAAGGAAAGTTTTCGTCAGCATAGAGGTCCATCAATCATCATCTTTTTCGTTGGCCTCTATCTGCGCATCGATTTCCGCTCGGTGAGATCGAACAAAATTCCATGCATTAGCGAGATCCTGCACAGTGAGGGTTGGATAGTCTCTTAGTAAATCGGCATCGCTGGTTCCCAGTCGCCGGGCCTGTTCAAGAAGCCAGACAGGTATCCTTGTGCGTGTGATGCAAGGCACGCCTCCCATCACATCGGGTGTGCTTTCGATTCCTGGAAAGTCGTCGCTAAGGTCTCGAACGATCCATTTAAGAAGCTCGGCCTTCTCCGCGCGAGTCAGCTCAGAAAGCATCTTTTCTCTGTCTGGCGATAGACTCATTGAAATACTTTATATCATGACTTCTGAAAACTTACTTCCACCGTTTCCCGTGCTTGATCACTATATCCACATCCTGTAGCAGGTTGATGTGGCGAAGGACGTCGCCACGGACGGCGATGATGTCGGCGTATTTGCCCACGCTGACGGTGCCGACTTGATCGGAGACTTTCATGGCGACGGAGGGCCAGTAGGTGGCGGCGCGGATGGTGGTCATGGGGTCGATGTTGAAGGTGTTGACCCAGGCGTCGAGTTCGCGCCAGGTGGTTTGACTGTGGAAGTTCATCGGGATGCCGCTGTCGGTGCCGATCAACAGCACAACGCCTGACTCTGAGAGTTGAGCGATTTTGCGGGCGAGCGTCGGACGGCGGAGTGGGGTGATTTGGTAATAACTCAATTCACCAGGTTTCTTCAGAGACTGTTTGATATCGTCGATGATCGACTGCGGCATACCGACTTGCCACGACGGATCGTCAAGTTGTTCGGGATTGTCGCGAACGTTCTCGTAGTTCAAAAGCCCTTGAACCGTCGGCGTCCAGAACAGTGGACCAAGACTCATCTTCGCTGTCCGCTCGCGAATCATCGCTACAACCTCACCCGGATACTCAGGCGCCGTGGCGAGTCCGGTGTGTTCGAAACAATCGACACCTGCCTGCAATCCACGACGAATTTCTTCCGGACGATGCGAGTGAGCGACGACCGGTAGCTTGCGTTTGTGCGCTTCGTCGACGACAGCTTGCACTTCCTCCATCGTCATCTGATCCTGATCGATCAGCTTGATCACGTCGACACCGGCTTCAGCGAGCGTGCGCACCTTCGCGCGCGCATCTTCAACACCCTTCACACCCCAACGCACATACTCAGTGCCCGGATACGGCTCGTGCTGAATGAACGGTCCGGAGATGTAAAGAGTTGGACCAGGTATCTCACCCTTCCGAATGCGTTCGCGAACGGCGACACTCGCTTTCAGTGGTCCACCAAGATCGCGCGCGCTCGTCACACCCGCCATCAGTAACTGGCGCGCAGACGCCGGCATGATCACCGTCTCCATCTGCGGGGGATACGTCTTGTCCCAGTGTGTGTAGTCGCTATGACCATTGATCATGAGGTGCACGTGCATGTCCCACAGGCCCGGCAGGACGCTCATGCCTTCGGTTGAAATCACTTCAGCACCGGGCGGGATCGCAAGCGTTCCGACCTGGCCCACGGCCTTGATCCGTTCGCCTTCAATGATCACCACGCTGTTGCGGATCGGCGTACTACCGTAGCCGTCGATGAGCGTTCCACCAACGAGGGCTTTGAGGTTAGTTGATCGCGTTTGTGACGATGCACTCAGGAACAGAATCAGAATTAGCCACGGATAAACACAGATGGCACGGACTGAGGAGAGTTTCATGGTGTGTTACCGATTAGTATTGCGTTTGTCTACGGCCAGCAATTCGGTGGTGCGTTCCGTTACTGTTGGCACCGGCTCGAAGTGACCTTCCGACAAGAGTTCTTTCGTGGATCCACTTCCGCTCGAGAGATTTTGTTGTGGACGCCTTGTTGACTTCTCTTCCAGGTCTTTCGCTTTCGCGAAAAGTATTACTGAACCGAGACCACAAACCAGCATGATCAGAACTCCGAGCATGGCCAGAATTCCCAGCATGCCCTTGTCAATCAGCTTGAAGCCAATCCCGTACACAAGAAGACTGAGCACGCCAAACCCAAACACGCTTAGCGCCGCAACTCCTAACTTCTCGAGTCGCTCCTTTCGCGCCTGTAAGCTCAGATCTACTTTCGCGGGAAGTTGCTCGGATAACGAAAGGGCGGTCTTCTCGAGACTCAAGCCGCAAGCGCGACAGAAGTTCTGCTCAAGCGAGGTTTTGGTTCCACAGTTCGGACAATACATCGTCATCGCGAGAATCGTCGCACGATCAGTGCAATCGGCAAACCAACACAAAACATGATCGTCAGTATGCCAATCGTGCGTCCTGAAATCGTTGCCGGTCGTTGGGTCACATATGAAAGTGGAACAACCACAAAGGTCATGATTAAATAGACCGCGATTCCGTAGAGCAGTCCGAACTGAATCGGTTTTTCAATGAGAAACAGCCACTTGCGACTGGCTAAATAAAAGATAACTGTCCAAATCGTCGCGATCAGAAAGTGAAGTGCAAGACCAATGAGCGCACTCTTCATGCCGCCCTGAAACGCAGCCGGACCAAGTGCGCCGCTGGCAACGAATTGCAGCACGCCAACTGGACTAACGCCTGCTCGCAACCACGCAGTTAGAAATGCGGCGCAGATGTCGAGAGTTCCAGCGATCAGCCCGCCCCAAAAAATTGGCTGAAAGTTCATCAGTATATTCCTGTCTGTAAGAGTCGTTATGCTTCTACCGGAGTAGATGCATCTTTATACAACGCCGCGCCCGCAATTGTTGCAATTATTGAAGTGATCAGATGAATCGCACCCACCTTGAACCACAATGCATTCGAAAAGAAACCCAGCGGGATGAACTGCACCGGCCCGGTCAATGAAAACGCAATCCAGCCGACGATGCCTGCCAGGACAGCGGTCTTTGGTCCAGCACCAAAGAAAGAACGCATCGTGACGTAGAACATCATCGCAGTGAAGCCGCGACCGAGTTCAAACAGTGCAAAGTAGACCATGCTGAGTCCATGCGGCTCGGGCACAGTTGCTCGCAGGCCATCGTAGACTGCTTGCCAATCGGACTTGGCGATGGTTTCGTGAATGAACCCATCCGTCAGAAACATGATGATCGCAGCGATCAAGCTGCCCACAATGAGTCGACCCCAATTGATCTTCGCCATGGTTTGCCTCCTTCACAAAGAAGCACAAAAGCGGGTTGGATGGGCCGAATTATCCGCCGGATCGTGTGTGACTGGCAAATGGCGCTCAGAGTGTGTCGTCGAGTTCGTATTCAAACTCGTACGAGTGTTTGCCGTCGGCGATGATGATGTTCATCTTACCTCGGAGGCCCACGAGTTCGTCTGTGCCTGAGTCAGGGATGACGGTGATCGTGAGTTCGCCGGCGCCGCGTGTCATCGTGCCGCTGTGTTGGAGATAGAAACTGCCGCGACGATTGTTTAGTGTGCCGGTAACTTTTTCGATTGCTACGTAGCCGGCGGAGCCTTGAACGCTTGGGCTGCTGGCCATCACCATTTGCCCCTTGCTCGTGCCGATGAGATCGCCTTGGAATTGTTTGTCAATCGTCATGCGGCCGACGGGTGCGTCGGGCCCATCGTCCTGCGGGTTTAGTTTGACGTCAAAATCTCCACTCGCTCGATTGTTCATAGAATTGTTCCTTTATAGAACGTACTGTAGGGGCGGCCCTCCGTGGCCGCCCGTGGTTTTGATACGGGTTCAAGAAGTCGAAATTTCCGGGTTTGGTGGACACGATCCAAACCACGGGCGGCCACGGAGGGCCGCCCCTACAGTGCGTTCTGTGTCATTTAATTATGCTAATTATTTCTGCGATTGCGTGTTTTGCTTCGGGCATGGGGCCGAGCATCCAGTTGTGGACCATCCCCGGGTATTCGCGATAATTGATCGTCACACCTTCGGCGGCGGCGTTGTCACGGATCTTACGACAATCGGGATACAAAATATCGCGCGTGCCGATGAACAACGTGATCGGCGCGAGGTTTTTCAAACTGCCATACACCGGACTCACCAGATAACTCTTCGGATCAACATCACGCGCGTAAACTTCACCGCCATACTTCAACCCTTCAACCCCGAGAAACGGATCGATCTTGTCAAACTCCACAATCTCGGGATTCGAGAGCGTGGCGTCAAGCCATGGTGAAAGCAGCACTACATGACCAGGCTGATCGTATCCGTCTTCACGAAGCCGCTGAGCAAGCGCGAGACTGATGCCGCCGCCCGACGAATCGCCCATCAGCGTTACATTACTACTGCCTGCACGCGCGGCAAGTTCGCTATAAATCGGAACCATCAAATCAAACACATCGCGAACGCAGTGCTCAGGCGCGTGTGGATAGTTCGGCGCCACAACAGTGCAATTCAACGTCTCAACGAGCTTCGACATCAACGCCCAATGCTGTGATGCAAAGCTGTTGACGTACGCGCCGCCATGCAAATAGATCACATACTTCTCGCCCACATTTTCTCGCGGCGCCACCGTCCACACGAGATGCCCGTTGACTTCTCTTTTCGAGATGCGATGTTTGCGGTGCAGACGTCGTGAGGGTTCAGTATAAGTTCTCTCGCCGTTGGCAACTCGCTCTCGCATGCGATTCACAGTTCGCTTCATGCGAAGAACGTGCAGGATGACGTTGATCAGCTTCGCTTGAATACTGGGCATGCAACGTCACCGGTACCAGGAGGCAATTGAATAACGCTCACCGTGCATGACCGGCGTGACTTCATGAGTCGTCTCTGAACGAAACGCGACAAGCATCCCTGGCTCAGCAGACATTCCAAACCGCTCGCGAAGATTGCTGAACTCTAGCGAGCCACCCGAATAATCACGATTCAAAAATATCACCGTCGAGATTAGTCGCTTCTCTGTTTCAAGACGAAGCAGACCGGTATTTCCGTCCTGATGCGCGACGAAGAAGTCGCCTTCACGATAACGAAGAAACTGCGGGTCTTCACACTCATTCAAAACAAGATCGAAATGTTTCTCAATCGACTCTTTGAGTGTGAGTAGTTTCTGAATCACAAGCGCGGCGGTTTCATCGGAGGGCTTAACGCGAAAGGTTCTGCGCACCGATTCATTGATCGCTCCTGAAACTGAACTGCCATAAACAGTCGCCGCACTGCCTGCCGCAGTTTTCATCTCAGCGACAATCTCATCGCATAGAGATGGTTCCAGAAATTGTGTGACGATAAACAGATCCGGCCAGGGTTTAGACACTGAATGGTGACTTCTACTAAGACACTGGCGCCGCTGAACGAAAGCGTTCCTGTCCGCGGGCGCGTGCCTTCGCTGCTTCGATTTCACGGTCGCGCGGCGGAGCATTTGTCACCAGCGAGTCGAGCAACTCGCGCGCCGCCTGTGCCACCTGTTCGACCGCCCGATTGAACACCTCTTCGTTCGTCTTCGACGGCTTCGTAAAGCCACTCAACTTACGAACAAACTGCAACGACGACGCGCGAATCTCTTCCTCCGTTGCCGGGGGCTTGAAGTTATGAAGTGTTTTGATATTTCGACACATGCTGTTTTGTTGCCACCTTCGCTGAAAAAGTTGCGCTAATTCTTATTGCAAAACCATTAGTCGTCCCAAATGTGTGTGAAGGCGTAAGCAAAGGCCGCAGCAAAGATAGCAAATCCGACGCCGACACCGATGAGAGTTTTCTTTGTTTTGCTCATCCCTCTGCCTTCAACGTTTGACACGTCAGCGTAGGCAATGTCGGTGCGACTG
Organism: Pyrinomonadaceae bacterium; assembly: GCA_035278765.1. GTDB lineage: Bacteria > Acidobacteriota > Blastocatellia > Pyrinomonadales > Pyrinomonadaceae > PSRF01. The sequence continues at coordinate 8,033 of DATEIS010000143.1, forward strand.
CCGCTCTTGTCCTCAGTCATGGTGAACCCGTTATCACTCGACTGCGTGATGCGCCCCTTCACTTCCGAGCCGCTGCGCAACTTGACCTTCACATGTTCTTCTTTTTTCCTTAAGCGGCTTTCAACTTCAGTCTTAACTTTGTCAGGTGTTTGATCCGGTTTCTTCCCATGAACTGCTGGTCCAAGTGACGTCAGAACGATCGCAAACGCGAGGGAAAGGGTCAGTAGTCTCCTGGTCATAATAACCTCCTTGAAGGGACGGCACTCACGTCCCTGGGTGAGTTACAAAGAGTGGTGACTGCGAGTTGCCACCAACAAGAAAGGTCACTTCTGATTACGCGTGAGGCGAGAGTTTACCACTTGTTCGAGCACCAGCACGAGCAAAGTCACCACAGTGCCTATCACTGCCAGACCAAGTGCGCCAAGACCGACTGCAACACCAATGGCGGCCGTCATCCACAATCCTGCGGCCGTTGTGAGTCCCTGGATTTCGCGCTGTTCGTTCAGCTTGAGTATGGTGCCGGCGCCGATGAAACCGATTCCCGTAACAATTCCCTGAATCACCCTCGATAGACCATCAAGGCCCATGTTTACTTCCGTACATGCCAACACGACGACGGCCGTTCCCAGACAAACAATCATGTGTGTTCTGAGACCGGCAGGCTTCCCTGCTTTTTCACGTTCGGTACCCAGAATGCCGCCAAGCAGAACGGCAGCGATCACACGAATCAAAGTAATTCCGAGTCGCGTGCGATCAGGAAAACCCGTCGTTAATTCCTGCCAAAGTAAATCCATAATTCATTCCCCCTTGAAACCAAAAAATCCCGGATCCATCAAAAACCAGTTAACCAGGCCAGCCAGTAATCCAATTGCAAACACAGCGAACACGATCACTTTTTCTTTCGTCGTGTTGGGCTTGCCTCCCATTCCCGGAAACAGCAGTAAAAAAATTCCGCCAACCACGCCGAGCGGTGCAAACGCCGCCATCTTGAGGTAGTACTCACCCTCTGTGCGCAGTTGGTACCAACCGTAATAGATCATGCCTGCGCAAACAATAATTAACCCGATAGCAAATAGCCGTGCTTTGAGCATCAAGTCGCCTCCAATGTGTATCCACAATGTGTAGCCCACAAAAAAGCACAAGAAGCACAAAAGAGTAAAGCTAAAACATTATCTGCTTCTTGTGCCTTTTTTGGGCTACAAGTATGTTTTTTGGCTCCGTAAAAAATATTCTGTAACTTTTGCCGAACTCACGTGTTTTAGGAGACGTAGCGCAGCTTATGGCGAGCGAAGATGAAGAGTTCACCATGCTGTTTCAGGATTTCTACCCTAGCCTATGCCGCTTTCTGGAGTGTTTATTGGGAGGCCGCGCGCCGTTGGCGCAGGATCTGGCACAGGAAAGTTTCCTGCAACTCCATCGGACGGCGTGGGGAACCCTGCCGGTTGGTGAGGCGCGCTTCTGGCTCTACCGGGTCGCGCGCAACATGGCGATCAACGAGTTTCGCCAGTCAAACACGCGCTACCGGCTGTTCGATCGAGTGGTTGAAGCTATGAGGCCGCGAGCACGCAACCCCGAGCAGGAATACGAAACGCAGGAGCGGAAAACACTGGTGCTGGAAATGTTACAGACTCTGCCCGAAGACCAACGCACCGCACTGCTGCTGAGAGAGCAGGAACAGTTGAGCTATCGCGAGATTGGACAAGTGCTGAACGTTTCCGAAAGCAAAGTGAAAGTCGATATTTTTCGCGCACGCGCGTCGCTGCGGGAACGTTGGAACAAGGTGTCAGGATTTTCAAGAGTTGCAGGTGTGGGGAACTCATGAACTGTAGTTTTACTGAAAAAATTTCATCCTTAATCGATGGTGAACTATCCGCCGTCGAAGCACGCGAAGTCGAACGCCACCTGGTTGGTTGTAACGAGTGCCAGGAACTGCGCGCTGACTTTCTCAACCTTCGCACTCAAATCAGCGGCTTTGAAACGTCGCTGCGACCAGCGGTCCAGAATCGCGCGCTGAAGAAGATTCTCGGAACAGAGCGACGCGTGCCGGCGCGTGGACTGCGCTGGAGTTTTGGTCCATCAGCGGTCGCTTTCGCAACGCTCGTGATCGCGGCTGCAATCATCGGATTACTGTCCTATCAAAGCTCAAACAAGAAGAGTGGAGATTCAGGACTGGTAGCGCAGCAGCAAGAGCAGAAGCCAACACCCGCGCCGTCAGGCTCAACCGAACAAAGCAAACAGCAACAACCACAAGCAACGCCCGAGCCTGCTCGCGAACAACAACCAGCCCCAAATAAAGGCAACGAAGAAACGCCGAAGCGTCAGGCGCCCAAGAAGATTGTTCGTGAGCCGAAACCCGGCGAACAGTTTGCCGCAGTTCCCGCTCCGATTCGTCCCGCTGACGCGCAGACGTTGACTGCCATGCACTTCGAAAAATCCGAAACGCTGTTGCTCGCGTTCAGGAATGTTCGACTCGACGAGCCGGGCTCGGCCAGGGAAGTTGGTCACGAACGAAAGCGCGCACAACAACTCGTACTGCAAAACATGATGCTGCGTCGTGAAGCTGACGCAGCAGGCGACGTGCAGATTTCATCACTGCTCGAGAGTTTGGAGCCGATATTGATCGACATCGCCAATCTTCCCGATCGTCCGGATGAAGGCGCTGTACGCACGATTCGTCAACGCGTCGAACGCAAAAACATCGTCCCGCTGTTGCGGGTTAACTCCACCGCGCTCGCACGCGCGCTGGACTAAACAGTTCTTTCAATTCAGCGGTTTCACCTCAGAGACACAGGGAACAGGGATGCTATCTGCGTTTTTGATCACCGCTCGATCTCTGCGCTCGCTCTCAGGTTCTCTGTGTCTGTGCGGTGAACCGGGTAATGGTTAGAAGTATTCAATTAATTTAAGGACAACAAATCATCATGAAGCATCTGGTACGTTTTCGCCCCCAAATTAGAATCGGATTAGTACTGCTGGCAATTGCGAGCGTCATCACAGTGTCCGCGATTTACGCGCAACGCAGTTACGGTTCCGACCAGGATCTCGGTAAGCTCAACCGCTTCGTACAGAACAAGGGAAACACTGCGTCGATGCAGATCTTCCGCGAGGGTCGCGACCTTATAGAGGCGCAGAACTGGCAACGAGCAGCCGAAAAATTCAACGACTTCATCAAGGGTTATCCAAAAGATAAAGATCTCGACGCCGCCCTCTACTGGTATGGCTACGCGCTACAGAAGCAGGATCGAAAAGACGAAGCACGCCAACCACTCGTCCTGCTGATCAACCGGTTTCCAAACTCGAGTTGGCGCCAGGAAGCACAGGCGCTGCTCGTGACGCTCGGCCACAAGGCTGACGTGGACCAGGCTCTCTCTCGTGATAACTGCGAGATCAAGATGCTCGCATTGCAGAGTCTTTTCCAGGCCGATCAGGAAAGAGCCATCAGTATCGCCACCGAAGCAATCAAAGCAAATCCGCAGACGTGCCCGGGATTTCCGGCGGCAGCAGTATCGATGCTCGGCTCACACGCCGGCGCCAGAGCGATTCCGCTTCTCGTTGACATTGCTCGCTCCAACCCCGATCAGAAACTTCGTCTCACTGCGATCAAGCGCCTGGGTGAACAGCGTTCGGATCAAGTCACCGATGAACTCATCAAGATCTACGACGCCGATCGGACCAAGGAAATCCGTTCACAGATATTGCGCGCTTTCGTTGAAAGCCGTACGCCCCGCGGCACCGCGAAAGTTATGGAGATCGCGCGCGCGGGCGACGACGTTGCGGTCCGCCAATATGCGATTCGTTATATCGCCGAACTGGAAGATGCCGCGTCGCTGGATGAATTGATTCGCATTTACGATACGGACAAGACCAAGGAGATCCGCTCCCAAGTCCTGCGCGCACTCGCCCAACGTGAGGATCCGCGTGCGCGTGCCAAGCTGTTCGATGTTGCGCGTCAGGGCGAGACACCGGAGCTGCGCATCGAAGCACTTAGACGTCTCGGCGAACATCAACGAATTTCGCTCGACGAGATCATGCAGCTCTATTCAGGCGAAACAACCGTGCAAATCAAACAAGGACTGTTACGCGTGATTGCAGAGAGTAACGATCCGCGCGCACAGGCGAAGTTGTTTGAGATAGCTCGTGGCAACGATCCGGTTGAATTGCGCGGTTATGCGATTCGACAGTTGGGTGAGAAGGACGACGAGGCAACTGTCAATCAACTGGTGTCGCTGTACGACTCAGAACAAAACCTGCAACTGAAGATGTCGTTACTTCGTGCGTTTGGCGATTCGAAGCAGAAAGTTGCCGTTCGCAAGCTGATGACGATTGCCCGTAACGATCAATCAGTAGAGCTTCGCAAAGCGGCGGTCAGGTATCTGGGCGAGAGCAAAGATCCTGAGGCGCTGAAATTTCTTGAAGACCTTTTGAAATAAGCCGATCAATCCATCCACAGATTACGCTAATCTTTATTGAATCTGGGTAATCTGTGGTTCACTCGGAGGAATCCCATGCGCTATTCATTGCTCCTCTTTTTAGCAATCATCGGAATTGCTTGTGCCAGTGGAAATCACAGCACGGCAGTCACGCCAGTGGCCGCTGCTGCTGCCGACGATGTCAAAACGCAGTCACCCGACACCACTATTCAAGGTTTTACTGCCGTCGAAGGCGCAGATCTCATGGCGCGTCTCGACGCGGCTCAGGCACGTGCGCGCTCACGTCAAACACCTTACTGGTCCGCATACACCTTCGACGTGCGACCCGGCGTCGCTGTCGATCCGGCCATTCGTGAGTTTCATGGCACGATGAACACGATGGGCGACACCGTCGTTTTTGTCGGCACAACGTCGGCCGGGGTGACGGTGGAAACACGAAGTCTCGCGATTTTCCTGCTGCGTGATCCGGCGAGTAATCAGATCACACGCATGGAGGTTTACAACCTCGAGCGCAAACGCGAGTACAGCAACTATCCCGTCTACTGGCTCGGCCGCGCAAACAACGAAGAGAGTCTGAACTACCTGCGAGCACTCGCCGCAGCCGCACCGCTCGACAGTTTGAGCGAACGAGCTGTGCTTGGCATCGCCTTGCACGACGACGCTCGCGTCGCCGGTATGCTGAAAAACTTCGTCAGCAGTTCTCAAAATCAACGTATTCGCTCGACGTCTGTTTACTGGCTGGGCCAGGTCGGCGGCGAAACCACATTTCTCGCGACGCTCGTTCGCAGCGAAACGGAAGACAAGAAGATCAGACGCTCGGCGGCCCACGCGATCGGACAGACGCGTGAGCGTGGAACAATACCCACGCTCCAGAGTCTTTACGAAAACGTTAAGGATGGCGAGATTCGCAGAAGCGTGATCTCCGCAGCGGGCAACAGCCTCGACGAGCAGCCGGCATGGACGTTTCTAATCGGTATCGCGAAGAACGATGTTGATTGGGAATCGCGTCGCTCCGCGGTGCGCCAACTCGGAGAGTTTAAGAGAGACGACGCGGCGGAAGAGATAATGAAGATCTACAACGCCGACGCAAATATTGAGGTTAAGAAAGCCGCATTGCGTCCGCTGGCTGAGACGAAGAATCCACGCGGCCAGGCGCGTCTGCTCGAGATCGCGCGCAGCGAGACAAATCCTGAATTACGGAAGTCCGCGATTCGCGTCATGAGCGATCGCGGTGAAGCGGCCGTCGACGATCTTCTGAAACTGTTTGATTCGGAGCAGTCAGCAGATGTCAAACGCTCGATTCTGCAAACGCTTTCAGACATCAAGAGCACGCGTGTTGAAGACAAGTTGTTTGAGGTTGCGAAAAGCAGCGATCAGACGGATGTGCGTCGCCAGGCGATTCGACTTCTCGGCGAGCGCGCCACCAAACGCAGCTTCGAGTTTTTGAGTGCGACGGCGCAGAGCACTGATGGAAATGCTGAGGTGCAGGTGCAGGCCGTGCGGGCGATCAGTGAGCGGCGCGCCGAGGAGTCAGTGCCGATCTTGATCAAAATTGCACGGACGCATCCGAATCAGGCTGTGCGCAAGCAGGCAATACGCTCGCTTGGCGAATCAGGTGATCCGCGAGCGATCGATTTCTTCAAGGAAGTATTAACCAAATAGAGAATCACTGTTGGACACGGTCAGTACCGTAACGCGGTAGCGTCGGGTGAACCTCGGATGCCAACATCGACCCGACGCTACCGCGTTACGGTACTGACCTCATCCAAGCACGGAGCGCGACTCTTGGGACGATCTCAAATACCTCCGAGGAGCTTCTTCCAGCGCACCCACGCTTCATCGCGTGCTTTCTTGTTTCCCTTCCACGCTGTTAGCGCTTTCTGATAATCCTCCGCTGCCTTATCGTCTGCGGCTTTATCACCTTTGGGTTGCGGGGCGACGGGCTCAGGGGCGTCACCGGCGCGCATGAAGCCGTGTCCCGATCCTTCGTAAGTCACCGGATCGAAAGTCTTCTTCAACTCGGTCATCGCTTCCGTCGTCTTCGGTAGAGTTGCGTTGATGCGAGCGTCGTTGCCGGCGTAGAAACCGTAGACCGGCGCTGTAATCTTCGCGAGTGCCGCTTTGTCCGGAGTGCCATCGGCGGCTGCCGGCGGTGGTCCATAAAATACAAACGCTGCTTTGATATTCGGATTGTTCGTAGCAAAACGAAACGATTGGCCACCGCCCCAGCAGTATCCTGTGACCACAACTTTCCCATTCGACGCCGGCACCTTCGAGATGTAATCCGCGACGGCATTCAAGTCAGCAGTGATTTGATCCGGCGGGAGATCACGGATCTTCTGGCCCACTGCATTTCGATCGAGCGAACTGGTACCACCGCCGTTTGGTCCCATGCCCGAAAGTAGATCCGGCGCGATGGCAACGTAACCAGCCTCGGCGAGTTGATCGGTCAAGCTCTGCACCCAGTCGCTCATGCCAAAGATTTCGTGGATGACGATCACTGCCGTCGCTTTATTCTTGTTCTCGGGATAGACCACAAAACTATTCACTTCACGCGAGCCGGCCTTAACTTTCACCCACTCCTGGTGACGCGGGGATTTAGCCAGTTTCTGCTTGGCCCAATCCTGCGACTCCTCAGTGTTAGCGGCCGGCGCGTTATTGTTGTGATTATGGTTCCCACTCATGTCCTGTGCACAAGCCGGCACTGAACACAGTAGTACCAACACTAACAGACTGATCGTTGATTTCATTTTCCTCTCCCGTTTAGTTCCTGAGTTTTGGGGGCTTTATTTCTCAATCTTGAGGAGAGCCAGAGTCTAAGGCAGAAGTTTGAAAGTACCAAATACGAAGTGACAAGGTGTATTATCGGCGCGCTTTGCCATCCTGCAATCGGAGAACAATATGTCGAAATCTCTCCTATTAATTGTATGTCTTTTAACCGGTCTACTGGTTCTCGCTTGTGCCAGGTCTGAAGAAACGAATCGTAATGCGGCAGCGCCCGGAGGCACGAACTCCTCGGCGCCAGGCGGGACCAACTCGAGCGCTACTGCGGCCGACAAGATCGGTATCGAGGAATGCGACAGCTTCCTCACTGCCTACGACAATTGTGTTTCCAATAAAGTTCCGGAAGCTACGCGGGCGCAATATAAGACCGCTATTAATACCTGGCGCACGGAGTGGAAGAAACTCGCTGATAATCCGCAAACACGAGGAACGCTTGCAACTGTTTGTAAGAATCAAATGGAAACTGCTCGCGTGCAGGTAAAGTCGTTCGGCTGCACTCTCTAAATCTCTCGCGGGGGCGACACCCGGAAGTCGCCCCTGCAACTCAGCTGTGAAACTTTGATGGTACGTTCGCGCGTCCCCACTTCAACGTCGTACTCATCCACACCAACTCATCCAGAAAGTTTTTCGCTCGCTCCTCGAACGCCTGGTCCAACAGTCTACCTTCATCGTCGAAAGTCCTTTGCACGTGAGGAAAATTCAGATCGGTAAAGGTAACTGCCAGTCCCAGTTCGCGACACATCGGCACCATCGCTTCGATCACGCGCGTGCCGCCCCATGGACCAGCTGACACGCCGACAAACGAAACGCTCTTGTGTACGTACTCACGCAACAGCAGGTCGAGCACCGCTTTCATCGCGCCGGGATAGCCGTGATTGTATTCGGGAGTAACAAGAACAAGTCCGTCGGCTTGCACAATAGCATCTCGCCATTCGGGAAAACTGTCTTTCAATCCCTGGCCGTAGTCATCGTGCGGCAAATGAAACTCAGCGACATCAAAGAGGCGCGTGCGAATCTCCGGCCGCTTTTCCATCTGTGAGACCAGCCATTGCGCCACAAAGTGGCTCTTTCTTTCCTTGCGGTTTGTTCCCAGCAATACGGGGATGTTCAGTTGGTCCATTGTTTTGCCTTTTGTGGCTATTTCATTGTCATAATTGCGGCCCAAATTTCGAAGCCGTCCCAAAGATTCTGTAGCCGAATGTTCTCATTCTCGGCGTGCTGATTGTTATCGTAATTCGCAATCGGCACGGAGATCGTCACGGTCTTGAGTCTCTCGGTGATGACCGAAAGCGGCAGACTACCACCGGACGTCGGCAACAACACTATCTTCTCCGGCGATGTGGACTGCACAGCGTCGATGACCGACTTCGAAATGGGTAAATCCATTCGCGTGCGCTCCGCGTTGTAACCACCCGGCCGAGCATTGACGCGGGCGAGCAACGGATATTGCGAGCGATCCGCGTCCGTTGGTTCGCGATCGGTGACGTGATAGCCTTGTTTACGAATGTGCTCAATCACTCTTTGTATTTGTCGCTGGTGATCGTTTCCCCTTACAAGTCGCAAATCGAGAACTGCTGTGGCGGTCGTTGGAATCACATTCCGAGCCAAAGCACCCACATCGCCACTCGCAAAGCCGTTAATATTCAAAGACGGCTGATTGATCAATTCCAGCAAAGCCTTTCCGGCACCCTCGGTGCGTTTAATTCCCAGCTGCCGTTTCAACTCTTCGTCGTATTGCGGCGCTTCGGCAATCGCGCGGCGTTCTACTTCGCCAAGCGGTTCTGTGTCCGAGTACCAGCCTTCGATCGTGACACGCCCTTCGTCATCCTTCATCGATGCCAGCAGGCGTGCGAGCAGATGCGCCGGATTGGGCGACCAATTTCCGTAATGTCCACTGTGCAACGGACGTTTCGCAGCATATACGGTGACATCGACGTTCGTGTCACCACGCGCGCCGAACACAACCTGTTTCCGGCCTGAC
>DATEIS010000144.1:0-9059 GCA_035278765.1 Pyrinomonadaceae bacterium
TTGGACGAGGTCATCTATGAAGCGTCGTTCGGAGTCAAGAACTTTATGAGTAGACTTCGAGCGTGACGCCACGGCGCCTGGTGTTGTGATTCTGTTTGTTTCGTTCTTTGACATGAGACTGTTAGTTTTTAGTTTTACCGCCTTAGCGGTCCTCAACTGAGCAAGGCTGACAAGCCACACTCAATCATCTATGCGGTCATCGTCCATGAGGTTTAGTTCGCTCTCTCCAGAGCTGCCCGCCGAGCGAGCCATCAGCGAGCTCGACGAGGCGGGCAGCGGCACTAGCTAAGCGCCAGGAGAGGCCGGCTGCCCAATCAGTACCCCGGGCACATTGGTTGGCCCTTGACCTTGGCGGGCAAGCCGAGCTGCGACGGCTCGACGTCGGAATTCCGCATAATCGATCTCATCCCGCATCATGATGTAAGCGCGGATGAGCAGTTTTCTGGCAGTGGCGACTTTGGCTTTGGCACGACCGCGGCGCTCTGCCAGTCGTTTGTAGAAACGCTTTAAGTCCTCGTCATATCGGATGGCTGTGTGCACTGCTTCCACTAACAGGTAACGCAGCATACGCGAGCCGGCTTTGCTGATGCCCAGATAGATGGTGCGCTCGGCTGAAGACCGCACCAGCGGATCGAAGCCAGCGTAAGCCACTACCTTCCGTTGGTTACGAAAGCGACTGACAGGTTGCAGCGTGTGCAGCAGGCAAAGCGACGTCAATAAGCCGATGCCAGGATGAGTCCGCAAGCGCTGGATGCTGACATCGTCTCTGCTGTGCGCCTTGCACCAGCTCATCGTTTCCAACAGTTGTTGATTGAGTGGCTGCAGTAGTTCGAACCAGTGGTCGCGCTGCCATTGCAACACCGGAGACAGCGCCACGGCCTGGAACTGCTCCTGTCCCGCGCGTGTGAACAACTGCTGGCCTTTGGCTAAGCCGGCTTGCAGCGCGATTGCCTGCAGGCTGTTCTTGCTCATGGTGCGCAGCTTGATCAACTTCTGCCGGTAACGCAGCATGCGCAAGACTTCGCGACTCGCTGCTGACGGCTGGTGCAAACGGGGAAACTCATCGTGGACCATTAAATCCCAAATGAGTTCGGCATCACGCCGATCGCTCTTCTGCCGCCAGCGTGCCCGACGCCGAATTTCCGTGGCATCGCCCAGCCACACTTCGCAACCGAGTCGCTCGAGCAGGGCTTCGAACCAGGGACTGTAACCACTGGCTTCCAGACCAATGATGACGTGTCCTTGGAACTGTTGGTAGAAAGCGCGCACTTGCTCTTTGTCCTGGTGCTTTAGTTCAGAAATGACAAGTTCGCCAGTTTCAGTTTTCAAATAACAGATCGTTTGTTGCCTGGAATGAAAGTCAACGCCGATGTATATTGCGCCCATAGCGCCTCCTTTCAGTCTCATGCCTGAGAACTGCCGTGAGTTTACTCTCACGGAGGGAGGCGCTTGCTTCATAACATCAGTACCGTAACGCGGTAGCGTCGGGTAAATCTGGCAAATGCGATATTCCTCGGTTGTTAAGGCCTAACGTCGACCCGACGCTACCGCGTTACGGTACTGACCTCGTCCAACCATGACTTTTGAGGCAAAGCCCTCCTATTTCCACAATGACCTTACAGCAGTTTGAAGGATCTGCTGTTTTCATTTGTGACGTCGTTCGATCAAACAACGCTGTACGAAGTCTCTTTTGGCTCGTCCGGAAAGGACAATTCTTCTCACGAGCGCCGCTGAAACGTTTCTGATGTTTTAGTCATACTATTAGGGTGTGAACTTTGCCGAACCGCGCAGTCTCGAAGAGCTTACACGAGGTTTTCACGCGAGCCTGACAAACGCCTCTCAACGCGTCTCACGTTATTGATGCTGACGTCCGGAACCTCTTTCGATTCTAGTCGTCACCTCTACGACAAAAGAAATGGCCTTAGCCGATATATTCCAAAAGCTCTCACCGTCACTCAACCGTCTGCGGATCTTCGTGTTCATCAGCGCTGGGATCGTCGTCGCAATCTCGACTTACTACCTCTTGTACGTTCGCAGTCAGACGGGCTACTTCAACGATCGAAACTTCCGGAAGCTGTCGCTCATCAGCAGCCAAATCGGCTCGAAACTGGCAAACACCGGTTCCGTGATGGAAAAGACGTGCGAGAGATTCATCCACCCGTTGGCAGAAGATTCGTATCAGTACAGCAAAGATCCCGCCCTCAAGCAACAGAATACAACTGAGCTTCGGGAAGTTTTCAAAAGGCTGAAAGACGACAGCCCACAGATCGTTCCTTTCAACGTAGATACCGAGAAGTGGACCCCTAACGCAGCGCCCGGCAGCGTCACGCTGACTGCCGTTCGCTACGAAGGTAACTCAACATGGCTTTACTTCGATTACGTATCTAATGGCTTGGAAGCGGGGACCGTCATCAGGGTGCAGGCTAAAAGTGAACTGAACGGTCTTATTCAACCATTCCTGACAGCGCGTATCGGTTCGCAGCCGGATCAGTTCCAAAACATCCTGATCGCCGAGGCTGAAACCGCGCGCGTTATTTTGCAATACGACACGACGCAGATCCGCCTGGCCTCACTCGATAACCTTACCGCCGCCAATGAAGCGAAAAAGATCAATTTGAAAGAGATTGCACAAACGAGTAATGCCGTTGACATCTCTTTAGCCGGAGCAAATTACCGGCTGTTTTCTCAGCCGCTGAAACTTTCGTTTCCCGTCACCAGCGCCAACGCGCCCAGCGTGACGTGGATCGTTACCGGCCTGATCAAGTCTGACTATTTTCAGTCCGAGACGTGGTCTATTTCGATTCCTTACACGATGCTTATCATTTTTGGCTTCGTCATCGCAGTATTTGTTTTTAGCTGGCCGTTCTTAAAACTCGTGTTGACCGGACCAAAGGATCGATTCAGATTGCACGACGTTTACCTGCTGGTCTTTGCCACGATGATTGTTCTCGCCGTAGTTACCGCGTTCGGACTCTACGGATTCGTCTATCTGAGTGTTGAAGCGGAGATGGACGATCAAGTAAAAACCCTCGCCGGCCAAATCAAGACGAATTTCAACGAAGAGCTGAACGACGCGTTGCAACAACTCAACACGTTAAGCCAGAACAAAAACCTGCTTGCGGCTCTCAACGAGAGACAAACGTCTGAGAGTGACGCAAAGGCCAAGGCAGGGAGTTTGGGTAGAGGTGTTTCACTAGCTCAACGCCCACATGGATCGAAGCTGCCAAGCGAAATGAAATGCTCTCCTGCGGATAGTGATATCTATAACCTGCGGGATACGAACAAGGTCGGAATCCTCCCGTGCATCCTGAGTTCGTGCAAAACCACCTACCCGTATTTCGACATGGTGGCGTGGATCGATAAGAATGGCATGCAAAAGGCCAAGTGGACCGTTAAGGATTACACAACGCAGTACGTATCAGTTTCCGACCGGGCCTACTTCGAAAACATTCAGAAGAAACATTTTTATGAACGCGGAGAACATAAGTTTTGGTTAGAGCCGATCGTTTCCCGGACTACCGGACGCAACCAGGTCGAGATTTCGCAGCCCATTAAAGATAGTGACCTGTCCATAGCGTTTGATACTCGTCTATTGTCGTTGATGGATCCGGTGCTGCCCGACGCCTTTGGGTACGTAATCATCAACAACGACGGCAAAGTCCTATTCCACTCCGATGAAGTACATCACCTTGGCGAGAACCTGTTGCGCGAGTCTGATGACAACGGCAAACTGCGTTCGGCCGTCATCGGACGCACGGACAAGGCACTAAACGTACGTTATTTGGGCCAGGATCACCGGTTCTTTGTTACTACGCTGGAAGGCTTTCCTGAATGGTCGTTGGTGGTGTTCAGGAACAAGCAGCCGATGCGCAGCGCGTTTCTGGAGCTGCTCACATCGTTGACGGCGCTGTTTCTGATTCACATGCTCATTCTTATGGCTGCCTTCACCGTTTTCTTCATCATCTACTCTCGCTCTAGAAGAAAGGCATGGCTGTGGCCTAAAAAGGAAAAAGTAGACCGGTACGTGCAGTTGTCTTACGGCATGCTTTCCCTTTCGTTTGTTTCACTCATCCTTACGATCTTCCTGCACGGCCAATCTTTGGTTTGGGTAAGTGCGACGCTGGCTTGGTTCGGCATGTCGGTATTTTTTCTGAGTCTGCGATACGGACCGTGGTCACGCGCCCGGATCGCTGAACTTGGATCGACGATTGGCGCGTGGGCCGCCCACGTGTTTCTAAACAGGAAGCCACAGTCAACCACGCCCGGATCGGCCACGGTCGGCGAACCGGTGACATCTCCCCAACCGCCAGATGGCCCTCAATCTGTAACGCCGGAACTGGAACCATCGGGATTAAAACGTTATGACCGGATCTACGCGCTTAACTTGATGCTGCTCGTTCTCTTAATTGCGATAGTACCAAGCGGTGCGTTCTTCAAATATGAGTACGAAGCGCAAATCAAGCTATTCATCAAGCACGCGCAATTTTCAATGGCCACAGCGCTTGAACGTCGAGACGAAAAAATCCGCAGCCAGTACGCCAACGTCGTCCAGTTACCGCCAATTAGCTGCACCGACACGTCACACAGCCACGAAACCAATATTCTGACGCGTCGAATGAAGCAGTCGTGGGACGTTTACGACCAGTTCTTCTATCGAACTGTTCACGACACGCCGCCAGACGCCAAAACAACTACTGAGCCTCCCGCATCAGAGGCGGAATTTCTGTCAAAGCTAAGCGCGTTGCTCCCGGCTTCGAGTCAAGCAACCATTGAACGGCACGCTCTTATGGACAACTCCGCGGTTACGGGAGTTTGTGACTGGGATTCCTTAACGACCGACGGAATGGTTCTCAATCTGAAAAGGACCAACGGACGCCCAGCCTGGCCATGGCGACGGTTGAAAACTGCCGTGCCGTTGCTCGGCATCTCGGTGCTTCCGGCAATCGCGTTGCTGCTGTTATTTATTCCGCTGTTTCTATTGATTCACTTCATGGTCCGAAAGGTATTTCTGCTCGACATCCACAAACCTACAAGCCATTCATTGAAAAAGTTTCTGTGCGACAAGATCGAAGGAAACGTGTTCGTGGTCGTGAATGCACCGTTTTTCAATAAGATGAGGTTTAAACCGAGCAGTCTCCACCTGCAGAAGTTTTCCGATATAACTGGGGCTGGGGAGTGGAACGGTACGTTTGATGAAAGCAAGTGTGGTGAAGTAAACGCGATTGCCTTCGACCAGTTTGAGTACCGGATGAACGACGCTCAAATTAACAAGCGACGACTGGCTCTGCTGGACAACCTGTTGAAAAAGAAGAAGAAGCTTTTGCTCTTTTCCACGGTTGAGCCGTCGGAATACAGCTTTGACAACGAGCATGCGAATCGCGATGAGGAAGGAGTAGGCCAATGGGCCGAACTGCTGATCAGCAACTTCTTTACGGCATACGCGGAAGACACAGACGAGGACATGTCGAGTTTCAGACAACTCATTGAGATCCAATGCGCGCGAATAATGAGCGAGCCTCTACAAGGCCGAAAAGCCGAAGACGTCAAGGAACTGATCGATACCCTTTACACTGAATGCGCCCCACGTGTGCCTTTGCAGGACGTGGGGTTACACATATTGAAGACCAGAGACTTCGTCACGTTGAGTAAAGAACATCTGCTTGGGCGAATCGTCAGTCAGGCACGTCCTTACTACAATTACCTCTGGCGCTCCTGCTCTCCGGGAGAGAAGCAAACACTGTGTCACCTGGCCCAGGATCGACGGCTGAGTCACCGCGATCCGGACATTCAGCCCCTGCTGAAGCGCGAATTGATCGTGAGAGACGAAGGTCTCAACGTGTTCAACGAAAGTTTCCGCAAATTCGTTTTGGAGATCAAGCAACGCTCGGACGTCGCTGAACACGATCAAAAAGCAAGTGAAGAAAGTTTGTGGCAGACACTCAAAGTGCCAATCCTGACGACGATGATCATCGGTGCCGGATTCCTTTTCTGGACTCAACAAGACTTCTTTAGTTCTTCACTCGCGGTTGTCACCGGCGTTACGGGATTGACCTCGGCAATCATTAAACTGATGTCAGTGTTCCACGTCGAAGATGGTGCGCGTGCCGCGAAGCAGTAGGAACTGGATTTCACGCATAAATATTTACTCCACGTTTATCTCGCTCAATCCTTCCTCGCTACTCGTGCGGCGTCGCCGTCCCTGGTAGCAGCAATTGGAGGTGATCTCCGAAATTACAGTTACTAGAGATTTCGAACTTCTGCTATCGTTCTGTCGTTACTCCGTCAGTACTACAGTTGCTCGCCTGATCGGTTTCGTTAAATGTAATGCATTAGTTTCGGAGGAGCCCAGTATGAACACCCTTCGACAGGATCTGCGCTATGGGTTTCGTCGATTGATCCATAAACCTGGATTCACGCTTGTTGTGATCTTAATCCTCGCGCTCGGAATCGCCGCCAATACTGCGATTTTTTCGGTTGTGAACTCAGTTTTACTGGCGCCGTTGCCGTATGAGGATCCAGACCGGCTCGTAGTTGTTAAGGAACAGAATCCAGCTAAGACTGTCGAACGAAACAGTGTATCTCCCGGCAATTTTTTGGACCTCCAGCAGGAACGACTGTTCGACTCAGTCACTGCATTCTACGAAACAGCAACAACACTTCAAGGACAACAAGACACCGAGCAGTTAGCGACTGCACAAGTCTCCGTCGAATTCTTTCAGACTCTCGGCGTCAAGCCTGCGTTGGGCCAGCCGTTCTCATCGGAGATCAATGGCGCCGCATTCGAAGTTGGACGTTTCCTTAGTGGCGACCGCCTCGTCGTTATCAGCGACGGACTGTGGAAACGTCGCTACGCTTCCGATCCTTTGATAATCGGGAAAAAGATCACGCTCAATAGCAGCGACTGGGAAGTTGTCGGCGTGATGCCGGCAGGTTTCAGTATCCCTAGTAAGGAAACTGACGTATGGCTGCCCTGGGATATCGCGCGCACTTACAATGCGCAGAGATTTCCCCAGGGACCACCTCGAGATTGGCGATTTCTAAACACCATAGGCCGAATTAAAGACGACACTTCCACCGAAGAAACAGAAAGACGACTCTCTCTGTTCTTTGGTGGACTGTCCGAAAAGTTTCCCGAAACAAATCGCGGCTGGACCGCAGGCATTACACCGCTTCACGAGGAAGTGGTGAGTTCCAGCCGCCTGATTCTTCTGGTCCTGTCCGGAGCAGTTGGAATGGTGCTGTTGCTGGCGTGCGCGAACGTTGCCGGCCTGGTGTTGGCCCAGTCGACGACGCGCAAACGCGAGTTTGCATTGCGTCTGGCGCTCGGAGCATCTCGCGCTCGAGTGGTTCGACAGCAGCTCACTGAAAGTTTCATGCTCGCGCTTACCAGCGGTGTTATTGGCGTGGTTCTCGCATGGGTGGGGCTCGATCTCCTTCTATCGCTGGCGCCTGTCGATACGCCACGAATCAATGAAGTTGCAATTGACGCAAGAGCGCTTCTGTTTGCACTCGCAATCTCGATCACGACCGCCGTTGTCTTTGGTTTATTGCCGGCACTCAAAAGCTCAAAGGCCGAACTCTTCACCACACTCAAAGACGCAGGCACCAGGGGTCTTACCGGAAGACTTTCCAACCATCGATTGCGTAACGCCGTCGTTATTGCCGAGGTCTCACTTGCCCTCGTGCTGGTTACGTGCGCAGGTTTATTTGTGCGGAGCTTTGTGCAACTAATATCGATCGATCCGGGTTTTAATTCCGAGAACCTGTTGACGATGCATATCACACTTGATGGTGCGACTTATGGGCGTCGGGCCGGTGAGTACTACAAACAAGTTATCGAGCGCCTTGAATCGCTCCCCTCGGTGACTTCCGCGGCGGCGGTCTCGACTCTCCCCATGAGTGACGTCGGTGTTGATTTCACACGCCCCTATTGGCGTGAGGGAGACGCCGAACCCGTGGGTGACGGCGAGAAAGTGGCAGTGCGCATGGCCACCCCTGGCTACTTCAAAACCATGGGCATCTCACTCTTGCAAGGCCGCAGTTTCACTGAGCAGGATCGACGAGACACTGGCGCGGTAATCATGGTGAGTAAGTCGATGGCCGACAAGGTATGGCCCAATGAAAATCCTGTCGGCAAGCGTTTGATGCTTGACTACAATCGAGGCAAATACGGCTACGAGGTTGTTGGCGTAACCAGCGGCATCAGGTATTACGGGCTAAAGGCAGAGCCGCGCCCGGAAGTTTTCATCCCCCATGCGCAGAATGCTTACTTGCCAATGAACCTGGTAGTGCGAACCGCATCCGATCCGAATCGACTGGCTGAATCCATCAAGGCTCAAGTGAGAGAAGTCGATCCAACGCAAGCCGTCAGCAACGTCAGAACGATGGAGACACTGGTCTCTCGTTCTGTAGCAACGGATCGTTTCTCGATGTGGTTACTTGGATTACTAGCTTCACTGGCGTTGGCACTCGCGACTACGGGACTGTTTAGCTTGCTCTCTTATTTTGTCAGTCAACGCACCCACGAGATTGGCGTACGCATGGCTCTAGGTGCTCGTCAGCACGACATCTTTCGCCTCGTGCTCGGTCAGGGAGCACTCTTGCTTGCGGCAGGACTGGCAATCGGGTTAGGTGTTTCTTTTATCTGCGTGCGTTTGTTTTCAAGTTTGTTGTTTGAAATCAGCCCCACAGATCCGTTGACCTTCATGGTTACTCCCGCGCTTCTGTCGCTGGCGGCTCTGCTGGCCTGTTACATTCCCGCACGGCGAGCAACCAAAGTCGATCCGTTAGTAGCGCTCAGAGCCGATTGATTTACTGAACTCAATTACTCCGGGCTTGGCTCACTCAGAACTTCCTCGTCGCTACTCGTGCGCCGTCGCCTACTCAGCACTCGCTCAATCAACGTATAGATTCGTTCCGATTCTTTCGCCAATAGCGGTGCGAACGTAGCGAGGATTAGGACGTAGAGAGCTGCGAACGGCTGGATTAAGGCTGCGAGGCTGCCGGCTTGTGCGAGTTTGGCGACGATGATTGAGAACTCGCCGCGGCCCAGGAGAGTT
>DATEIS010000145.1:0-5879 GCA_035278765.1 Pyrinomonadaceae bacterium
ATCGTCTATCTGCATGTGTTCGCTGCTCGTCAACGTTTCACGACGCAGTATCTTCTCGAAAGCTGTTCCCGCCGCATACCAGATGTCCTTGCCTTCATCGAGTAACGCCAACGCGCGGCGAACGATCGATCTCAGGACCGCCTCTGCGGATCGCAGCGTGCGATGAAAGTAGACCTGACGAAACATGTAGTAGCGAGCTTGCAAATATTCTTCAACCGCATAAATGCCACGCGCCTGGACGTAGACGCGATCGGCAGACTCGTCGATCGCGAGCGCGTTGATGATCCACTCGAGATCGTAGATGCCGTACTTCGCGCCGGTCATAAGCGAATCGCGCAGCAGGTAGTCCATCCTGTCGACGTCGAGTTGTGACGAAACGAGTTGGGCCAGTGCTGCGGGTTGAAATTTTCCTTCGATGATATTTGCGACCTTGGAGGGCAAGTCGCTTGAATGCGATCGCAGCAGCTCTCCGATTTCGGATTGTTCGTCACGGATTACTTGTACGGTCCAGAGTTCATGATGGAAGTTGAGCACCTTCTCCATCACATGTGAAAAGGACCCATGGCCCACGTCGTGGAGGAGCGCAGCCGCGCGCGCTGCGACGCGATCGTTCGGATCGATTGCATAAGTTTCACTCAAACGATCGAGCACGCGTGTCATCAGATGAAAAGCGCCGAGTGAGTGAGTGAAGCGCGAATGTTCCGCACCTTGGTATGTGTATAGACCAAGACCGAGTTGTTTGATTCGACGCAGGCGTTGAAACTCTGCTGCGTCGATCAGGCGCATCATCAGCTCGCCTTCATCAGAGTCAGTTTGCAGACGAATGATGTTGTGAACTGGATCGCGGTAGATGCGTTCAGCCATTGTGCGAATCTTAACAGAGGATTTACCTGTTAATCCTGTCTAATCATATAAATCCCATCCAAATGATCCCTCCGTCCTCTCGGGCGTCACGGTTGATATTTCTGGTTTTTTCCATTTTTTTGGATTTAGTGGGCTGGGCCAGCCTCGGGACCAGGCTGTGAAGTGTACGAATACTTAGAGAATTGTTCAAAAAGCCATGTGGGCATAGCATTTGCCAAACCCACCCCTGACGATGGCCTACTTCTTAGCCGCTCGTTTTGGATTCATTTCCGATGCTGCCAAATAAAAAGGGAGTTTTTTCACAGGAGGGGGCAGCATCTTTGTCTAGTTCAAGAAAGGAAAGCAGAAAATGAAGAATGTCTTTAAGTACATTGCCTTGTCTGCGTTGCTGATGAGCTTTGCGCTATTTGCTGGTAGCGCGTTTGCTCAGACATCGACGACAGGGTCAATAGAAGGATCGGTTTCCGACCAAGCCGGCGCTGCCGTGCCGGGAATCACAGTGAGGGTCACAAGCCCGAACTTGATTTCAGCGCAGTCGGCCACAACCGATCAGAGTGGTCGGTTCAGGATCCTGAACCTTCCTCCAGGAAAATATGCGGTTGTAGTAGAAGCTGATAAGGGATTTGCTAAATTTGAGAGACCCGATGTCGAAGTAAATCTCTCCAAGAACACATCAGTTGAAATTCAGCTTCAAGCCGCTGGCGCTCAGGCAAGCGTTACGATTACCGACACTGCCGGCGCTGCCGTTGACGTAAGTGGTTCCACCACTGGCTCGAACGTTTCGTCCGAGCAATTTTCAAACTTCCCGACACAGCGCACTGTGCAGGGCCTCTACACGATCGCCCCTACAGTTACCCGTTCCGGTCTGCGCGACGCGACTGGCCGCGACCGAGATCCTTCGGTGGCCGGTTCATCCGGACCTGAGAACAACTACATCCTCGACGGTGTGAACACCACGGACCCCGCATTCGGCGGTTCAGGTGCGAACCTTCCGTTCGAGTTTGTACAGGAAGTTGAAATCAAGACCGGTGCTTATGGTCCGGAATACGGAAGATCAACCGGCGGTATTTTCAACGTTATTACTAAGAGTGGTGGCAACGAATTTCACGGCGACATTTTTGGCTATGGCACGACCAAAGGCCTGGTTCGCGAAGTGAAGAATTTCCCGTTCACCGGTTCGGCCTTTAATGGCTTCTCAGAAGCTGACATTGGCGGTGACATCGGTGGCCCGATTGTGAAAGACAAGCTCTGGTTCTTTGGAGCTTTCAATCCACAAAAACGCAAAAATTATTACCTGACACAAACGTTCCACGCGCCGGTCCAAAACGACGTGACGATTCCGTTCTACGCCGGCAAGATCACCTGGGCCGTCAATTCACGAAACACTTTCACCGCTTCGACCTTTGGTGATTTCACCAAGGTTGACGGGTTTTTGGCTTCGAACATTCTGGCGCTCCAGAACATCAATGGTTTCGGTGACGACATCACCGCCTTTGAAGGACGTCAGGAAACTGGCGGACACAACTACGCATTCCGTCTCAACTCAACGATCACCAATAACTTCATCGCTGAGTTCTCCGGTGGTTTGCACTTCCAGAGAGCAAACACGATCCCGCGCGCGATCGACAGACCGCTCATCACCGATAACTTCGCGGTGTTGAAGAATGGTGTGGTGCTGACGCCAGTTCAGACAGGCGTTAATGCCAATAACCTCGCCATTTGCCCGAGCAATCCCGAGCCTAATGACGACGGATTCGTCGATCCACGCAGCCAGTGCGTCGGAACCGGTTTCATCGATTTCGTCGATGGACGCGGCGGCTCATTGCAGCGCAACTTCTCACGTGGTCCGGGCTTTGGTTTGTTTTCCTTCCAGGACCGCGATCGTTACGAGTTCAATGCACACATGCAGAACATCGTGATGAACACCCACACGATCAAGTGGGGCTTTGAATGGAGCCGAAGTAAGTATGACATCGACACCAAGTCGAGTGGTCCTGCGGTCACCTATGGCTTTACTCCAGGCAACCTGAACTTTAGTGCCAGCACTGGTAATGTTAGTGCTTTGTCACCTACCAACGGCGACTCAAACGTCACCAACGGTTCGCGCATTACCAATAACTGGTTGGTCTGCGCGGTTATTACCAACCAAATAACCTGCCCGAGTCAGGCAGGTGTCGTCCGCGCCCAGTCAATCCCGGCGGCAACTTTGGCTGCCCTGGGCCTGACGGTCAATCCGGACGCCACCGAAATCAGCGTGGCGCAGGCTTTTGGTAGTCCTTTCATTCTCAGAAACACCACTCGCGTACGTGACTTCCAACTCGTGGGTGGGACCTACACCAACGTAGAAAGCTTCTACGTAGGCGACGACTGGAAATTCGCCAAGAACTTCCAACTCAGCTTCGGTGTTCGCTGGGATTATCAACAAGCCTATAGCAACGACAGCAGCACCTACCTGAAGTTCAACAACTTCGATGACAACCTTGCGCCGCGTTTTGGCTTTATCTGGGATTTCACGGGTAAAGGCAAAGGCAAGGTGTTCGCTAACTACGCGCAGTTCATCGAAACTCCGATTCCGTTGGATGTTAATGTCCGCGCAGGCGGCGGCGATGTTCAAACGGACAAGAACTTCAACGTCAACCGACTGAATGCACCCGCAGGGTCCTTGATCCTGCCGGGCGTCAGCACGGGTTCGACCAACCTCGGCTCAGATGCAACACCGGCTGATCCAGGTCTGAAACCGCAGAGCATCAAGGAATACACCGCCGGCTTCGAATATGAAATTGGCGGCGATGTGGTTATTGGTTCTCGCGGCATTTACCGAAACATGGTCAACGTTATCGAAGATGGTTCATTCGATGATGGTGATACCTACTTCATCTTCAACCCGGGTCGTATTGGTCCCGGCACGACTGAAGAAGCCGCTTGCGCGGGCGATCCACTTCATGATCCGCCACGTTTGCCGCAGTGTTTCGGTCGCGCACAGCGTTTCTATCGTGCTCTCGAGTTCTCGGCTACGAAGCGATTTACGAATAACTTCCAGTTTATCGCCTCGTACGTGTTCTCGAGCTTGATCGGAAACTACGAAGGCCTTTTCCGTAATGACAACGGGCAGACTGACCCGAACATCACTTCGTTGTTCGACCTTCAGAGCTTGCTCACTAACACTTACGGACGTTTGCCAAACGATCGGCCGCACCAGTTCAAGTTCAACGGCAGCTATCGGACGCCATTTAAGCTCCTCGTGAGCGGAAACTTCTATGCGCAGTCCGGCGTGCCGTTTAACCAATTGGTTCCGCATCCGATCTATGGAAACAACGAAGGCTTCGAAGTTCAGCGCGGAACCGCAATCATTCCAACCGTTGAAGCTTCAGAAGTTGGCTTCCCGAACGTTGTCGAGAGCATCGGTACCAACCGATCGCCGATGACGATGAATCTGGACCTGGGCGTTTACTATCCGATTAAAGTTGGTGAAGGCAAAGAGTTGCGTCTGACTGGGGACTGGTTCAACGTCTTCAACAGCCAGCGTGCCGTCACCTTGGATCAAACCTTCACAATCAACAGCGGCGTCGCTGGAGTTGAGCCCGTACGGAACCCGTTCTGGGGTTCGGCTCTGCTCGTTCAGGCTCCGTCGTCGTTCAGGTTTGGCGCCAAGTTCACCTTCTAATAGTTAAACTTCCGCTTCGGCGAAAGCCACTGCGGGTGATGGGGAGAGGCGCCGTTAGGTCCTCTCCCCAATTTCTTTTTAATCTGTGTAATCTGTGGATAGGACTTGATCTTAATCGGTTCGAGGAGTTAAATCAGGAAATCCAAGTCAGCTTTTTTGGAGGTATCCATGCCAGGCTTTGCATCCCTCCCACTGCGCTCCGTAAATCGTCTTCTATTAATTGTCCTCGCCATCCTTATCTTGACCCCGGGTGTTAAGGCTCAGGGGAGCGGTAAATCTTCAACCGGGACCGGCGGCATTCATATCATTCAGGGTTACATCTTTTTTCCTTCGGGACGCAGAGCGGAAGGCACGATTGTAGTGAAGCTTCAGTCGTACAACTCGGGTGAATTGCAGGTGGTTCCAGACTCGAGCGGTTCTTTTAGTTTTACTTCACTCGCCCCAGGCAATTACACCGTCATCGTTAATGCTGGAGACGACTATCAGATTTCGCGGGAAGGAGTCTATATCGATTCCGACGTTAATCTGTCCCGGACGGGCGGTCGCGTTCCGTCGACTACTCGCAGATTCACCGTGATGGTGCATTTGCAGGTCAAGACAAGAGCCAGCACTAAACCCGCAGTCCTTAATGCAGCCCTGGCTGGTGTTCCGGAGAAAGCGCGTAAGCTGTATGAGAAAGGCGTGGAACAAGCGCGCGCGGATGATCCCGCCAAGGCTTCAGAGACTTTAAAGGCAGCAGTTTCACTGTATCCAAGCTTTCCGCTTGCTCTCAACGAACTCGGCGTGCAGTATTTGAAGTTGCGACAGGTCAACAAAGCCGTCGAAGTCCTCAAGGAAGCGTGCAAGCTTAATCCTGATGCTTTTCCTTCGCGACTCAATCTCGGGATCGCACTCCTCGAAGCAAAACAGTTTAGTGAAGCTGAAGGGCATTTGAGCGAGGCAGTGAAGGGAAACCCGAACGCTGCCACGGCGCGCATGTATCTTGGTATCGCATTCCTCCGGCTCAACAAATACGATGAGGCCGAAAAGGAACTGCTGGTTGCGGCGACAGCAAATGCGAGCCAGCTCGCCATTGCCAACTATTATCTCGGTGGGCTTTATTGGCGAAAGCAGGACTACCCGCGCGCAGTCGAGCAGTTGGAAAAATATCTCACGCTGGCTCCGAATGCGCCTGACGCTGAACGCGTGCGAGCCACGATCAAAGATTTTCGCAGCCGCATTACTCCTTAAATATATATATATAGAAAGGACAGCAATACATTCATGAATGTAAGCAGGCTTAGATTGCATTTACTTTTGATGACAGCGGTGATCGTGTCGTTACCACTTGTTGCAATGGCCCAGGCGCCGG
>DATEIS010000146.1:0-7211 GCA_035278765.1 Pyrinomonadaceae bacterium
AGCCATTTCACGAAAGCATTTCGCACCGCCACCGGCGCAACGCCGCGCGAATTTCGGCAAGGCGCAATGCGTCGCCAATAATGCGCAAGATTTGTCGGTTCAAATCACAATCAGCGCATTATCATTCCTGAAAACTTTCAGGAGAACCGTAAATGCCAGTCGCGAAACAAACTGAGATCAGTCCAGCAGAAGGAAAGCTAGGAGTTCTACTTGTCGGTCTGGGCGCCGTTAGTACGACTTTCATCGCCGGGGTCGAAGCCATCAAAAAAGGTTTTGCACAACCGATCGGCAGCCTCACACAAATGGGCACGATTCGACTCGGAAAGCGAACCGATAATCGTGTGCCGCTGATCAAAGACTTCGTTCCCCTGGCTCAACTCAAAGATCTCGTATTCGGCGCGTGGGACATCTTTCCGGATTCCGCTTACGACGCCGCTTTGAACGCAGGCGTCCTCGAGAAGGAACTTCTGGGCCAACTGAAAGAACCACTGCGTAAGATCAAACCGATGAAGGCCGTCTTTGATCAGGCGTACGTGAAACGACTCAGCGGGACAAACGTCAAAACCGGTAAGAACAAGTTTGAGCTTGCGCAGCAGCTGATCGACGAGATTGCAGAGTGGAAGAAGAAAAACAAGTGTTCACGACTGGTAATGATCTGGGCTGCATCGACTGAGATCTTTTTGAAGCCGCATGCGGTACACAAAACCATCGAGTCGTTTGAGCAGGCGATGCGCGATAACCACAAAGCGATCGCGCCGTCGATGATCTACGCGTACGCAGCGCTCAAGTCAGGAATTCCATTCGCGAACGGCGCACCGAATCTCACGGTGGACGTTCCCGCCCTGATGACTCTCGCCGATAAGAACAAGCTCGCAATCTGCGGTAAAGATTTCAAGACCGGGCAAACGTTGATGAAGACCATCATCGCTCCGGGACTGAAGTCGCGCATGCTTGGTCTCCACGGTTGGTACTCGACAAACATTCTCGGCAACCGTGACGGTGAAGTACTCGACGATCCGGATTCGTTCAAGACGAAAGAAGAGTCGAAGTTGTCAGTTCTCGAGTACATTCTTCAGCCTGACGTTTATCCCGAGCTATACAAAGACTTCTCACACGTGGTGCGGATCAACTACTACCCACCACGCGGTGACAACAAAGAGGGCTGGGACAACATCGACATCTTCGGCTGGCTCGGTTACAAGATGCAGATCAAGATCGACTTTCTCTGTCGCGACTCGATCCTCGCAGCGCCGATTGTTCTCGACCTGGCACTGTTCCTGGATCTAGCTCAGCGTGTGGGAATGAAGGGAGTGCAGGAGTGGCTCTCTTTCTACTTCAAGTCTCCACAAACTGCACCGGGTTTGTATCCCGAGCACGACATCTTCATTCAATTGATGAAACTCAAGAACACGCTGCGTCACTTGCGCGGAGAAGACCTGATTACCCACCTCGGCCTGGAATACTACGACTAAGTCAGCCACAGATTTACACGGATGAACACGGATTTTCCGTGTCAATCCGTGTAATTCGTGGCTCAAAACGTGCAATTTATTGTCAGTTGTGCCTTGACATGAAATGTCATGCGTCACGTTTTCTCGTTTCCTGACACTATAAATAGGGTGACAATTTATGCGGACTTGTATATATAGGCTGGTTGGGAAACCTGAAACTGTTCTGCACGCATCAATTTGATGTGCGGATCGTTCCTTGCAAGTACGCCATTGGGCCATGACTGGCAAGGAGAAGAGCCGATGTTAGCTGAGTGTGAAGAAGTGACAAAGACAACGAACATGAACAACACAGGTACGGTTTTTCTTGATCCCGATCAAAAAAGCCCGCGTGCGCAGGACTTCGAGGAGCGCCTGACATCGCGAATCGTGGGTCAAGAACGCGCAGTGAGACGGATGAGTGGCCTGTATCAGATTTTTCTGGCAGGCATGAATCCACCAAACCGGCCTATCGGAACCATGCTTTTTTTGGGACCGACAGGCTCCGGCAAAACTCGTGTTATCGAAGCTGCTGCTGAAGTGCTTTACGGCGATCCGAATGCGGTCGTGAAGATCGACTGCGCGGAGTTTCAGCACTCGCACGAGATTGCCAAACTTATTGGCTCACCCCCGGGATATTTGGGACATCGCGAAACTTCGCCGATGCTTACCCAGGAGAATCTCGATCGGATGCACACTGACGACATGAAAGTGTCGCTCGTGCTGTTCGACGAGATCGAAAAAGCTTCTGATAGTTTGTGGCAACTGCTGCTTGGCATTCTCGACAAGGCCACGCTTACGTTGGGTGACAATCGCCGTGTCGACTTCTCGAAGTCGATGGTGATCATGACTTCGAATCTCGGTGCGCGCGAGATGTCGGAGCTGATTTCCGGCGGCATTGGTTTCGCGCCTGGGAAAGGTTCGAAGACACCGAATGATACGGAAGTTGACCAGAAGATTTATCGCACGGCAGTCGAAGCGGCACGACGCAAGTTCTCGCCGGAGTTCATGAACAGGATCGACAAGGTCGTTGTGTTCCGTTCTTTGAAAGAACATCACCTGCGGCAGATTCTCGATCTCGAACTTCAGGCAGTTCAGGATCGCATCATGCAGTCAGCCGGCACCAAGTTTGTTTTCCAGTGCTCCGATACAGCGAAAGACATGCTGTTGAAGGAAGGACTGGATTTCAAATACGGCGCTCGTCACTTGAAGAGAGCGGTCGAGAGATTTCTTGTTTACCCACTTTCGAATTTGGTGGCTACGGGTCAGATCGGATTGGGAGATCTCGTCCACGTCGATGTTGACGGGGTTCGCAATCGTCTGGTCTTCTCGAAGAGTTCGGGCGGCGCGCTGATTCATGAGATGGCGCAGAATCCGGACGGCTCCGAAGATTCGACTGAATCACTGTCGGGTGGAGTTGGGTTGCCGATCCCGGCTGCTTCAAAAGCTGCTAAGAAGGGACACGGACGCGGAGAAAAGGCAGAAAACTAGCCTTTGAATTTTATAGCCGCGGATGAATTCTCGTTCATCCGCGGCTTAATCTTTTTAAAGCCTCGTGAGCGATTTCAGATAGAAAAGGATCTGATGCGGTTGTTGCTGCTTTCAGCGCTGAAGTCGCGGTCGGATCACCGATCAACCCGAGTGAGCGCGCTGCTTCGCGTCGCACGTCTGAAGGAAGTTTTTCATTATTCAAAGCAGAGATCAGGGCTGCGGTTCCGGCACGACTCTTAATTTGTCCAAGCGCAACTGCCGCAGCACGAAGCACAAAAACGTTTGGCTCGCGCTTTCGTTTCTTGTTTACAGGCGCTGAGAGTTCCGGCGCAAGCGTTCCCACCAAAGCTATGACAGCCGCCTCATCTGCAATGTGACCAAGTGCGACTGCGGCCGCGGCACGAACGCCGTCTTCTTTATCGTTCAAAAGTGCATCGCTCAAAGCAGCGGTTGCGGATCTGCTGCGCGTGAGCCCGAGTGCGTAAGCTGTCTCGCGACGCACAAATTCGTCTTTGTCATTGAGGAGCGGAAGAAGATTTCCGGCACTCTCTTCGTTTCCAATTGAAAGGATCGCTTTGGCAGCGGTGGCACGAATGATTGGCGATGCGTCTTGCAATGCAGGAAGAACTGCGCGCGATGCGGCTGCGAGACGCAACGAGCCGAGACGCATAACGGCGTCGCGTCGTTCCTCAGTGTCGCTTGAGCTCAAGCGTCGCTGCTGTTTATCGATTTCGAGTTGAACAGGCGTGAGGTTGCGAGTTTCCTGCGCCGCAACCAGCGCGCAGCAAGCCCACAAAAAAGCAAAGAGGCCACAAATGCTTTTAAGTTGAAGTCGCTTCAAACGTAACTGCCGACTCTTGCTGCGGCTCGTCTTTCTGCTTTACGTCGCACCGCTTCCCATTCGAATGCCTGACGGGCGCGACGATTTTCCTGGGCATCAGCCAGGCTTGCCAGAAGTTCGTCTTCCAAAACTAAGGGCGCCGTTCTGGCTCGTTTTTTGGATTCCATCGTGGAGATGTAATCCAAAACTTCGCCTACTTCAGCCTCACTCAATGCCTCGAGTTTCAAAGCAAGAAACTGGCGTGGATTCACGTTGTTGGCCATTTTCGTGCTCCTTTGCCTGTAAATTCGGGGCGATTCGCGCGGGGGGACAATATACACGAATTTAGACGGGATTAACACGATTTACAACTTTTCATCCTGTAAATTACGAGAATCTGATTAATCTTGTCTACTAATCAATCCGGGAAGCAAGCCCGTGCACAGTATCAACAATGAGCACGGCAATCGGCGGGTAGAAGATTAGATCGAGGATCATGCTTGACTGCACCGCAGCCACACGATGTCTGAATAGCAGCGTCAAATCATTAAAGAAGTCTTGTGTGTGCCAACCGATATATAGTCCGATTCCGATGCTGAGCGCATAACCAACGAGTAGAAAAGTGTACGCTGAAAAGCGTGTAAACGGCTGCTCAGGCTCTGACTCCGGTCTGAAAACCGATCCCTGAATTGGCTTGGGCTTATACGTGTAGTGAGTGATGTATTCGCGGAATCGATTGGCAAGGTGCCAAATGCCAATCACAAATAACGTCAACACTACAACCCGGCCCATCGTCGAAAACACATGCCACAGTTGCGGCCGCATCATCGCCAGAAAGAACGTCGACAGAAACAGCGAGACAGTAGTGAACACCGCGCGCTGTCGCTCACGGTTCTCCATTCGATCTCGTTCCAGAACTTCGTCAACCAAACGATCCCACTTAGCCTGCACGGCCAGATTTCTGGCCCGTTTAGCGTGTGGGTTGTTCGAGTTAAGAATGGAATAACTGCGGTTTTTTTGGGCTTTCAACTGTTCGTCGTAATAGACGCGCTCTTGTGGATCGATGAGCGTGTGATACGCCTTGGAGACTAGTGAAAACTGCTTCCCTGCTTCGGAGGTGGGATTCAGATCGGGATGACTTTTGCGCGCAAGTTTCCGGTAGGCCGATTTGATTTCGGTCTGAGACGCATTCGGCTTGACGCCCAAGATTCTGTAGTAGTCGATCACTGTGCTTATCTGTACTCCGAAAGCCAGCGATGGATGCCAGGGCTGCCTGAGGACACCGCGTCACTCGCCTGAAAAGTATACCACCGTCCGCAAGTATTTTACGGCGCGTTTCTACAGTCACTGAGATGTTTGAATTGGCTTGAGGGGGTGCCAAAGGGGAGCCGGGGAAAATACCTCGAGCGGCATTCGAGGGGGCGAGGACGTATGAATAAGGCGACTCGCACCCTTTGGCTAGTTGTCCTTTGCTTTACAACCGCCATGCCATATCCCCAATTTCAAAAACCCCAGCAAAAACCAGCCATTTTTTATTACACACTGCAAAAGTGTGTACGGTAGAGGACAGCAGATGTCTACCACCGACGACACTTAGAGCGCGCTCTATTTCTGACTGGCCCGATCCACTATCCTCAAAAGCGTTCTCACAGCGATACCAGTTGGTCCTTTCGATCGATAAGGCTTGGCATCATCGCCCCAGGCAGTTCCTGCGATATCCAAGTGCGCCCAGGAAAGTCCATCCGCAAATTCCTTTAGAAACGCAGCAGCCGTAATTGTTCCCGCTTTTCGGCCGCCGACGTTCTTGATATCAGCGATGTCTGACTTGATCTGCTTCGAATACTCCTTGTCGAGCGGCAACTGCCAGAACTTTTCGCCCACTTCCCTGCCCGCCGTAATGATCTCGTCGATCAGTTCCTGATCGGTTCCCAGGACCGCAGCGTTCACGTCGCCGAGCGCAATTGAGACTGCGCCAGTCAGCGTCGCCATATCAATTACTTTTGTTGCACCGAGTTTCCTCGCGTAGGCGATTGCGTCGGCGAGGATCAGCCGGCCTTCGGCGTCGGTATTGATGATCTCGATGGTCTTCCCGGTCATTGCCTTTACGACGTCCCCAGGCTTGGTCGCTTTACCCGAAGGCAAATTCTCAGTACACGGAGCGACACCCAAAATCGGAATCGGTGGCTTTAACTGCGCGATCGCACGCATTGCTCCCATCACGGTCGCGCCACCAGTCATGTCGTACTTCATCAACTCCATGTTCTCGCCTGGCTTGAGCGAAATGCCGCCGGAGTCGAAAGTGACGCCCTTGCCGACAAAAGCGAGTAACTCCTGATTGTCAGCCGGTGGATTTGTCGGCGTGTACTTCAGAATAATCAGTTTCGCAGGCTGGTCCGAACCGCGCGTGACACTTAACAACGAACCCATTCCCTCTTGTTCCATTCGGGCTTCGTCAAGCACGTCGATACTCAAACCAAACTCGTTTGCAATGTCGCGAGCTCGTTCAGCCATGTCGGTCGGCGTCATGTACGCGCCCGGCTCGTTTGCCAGGTCACGCGTAAAATTCACCGACTCGCCAACAATCGCTCCGGCTTGAACGCCACGCTGCAACGCATCTTCGTCTGCGCCTTCAATCACGACCACTAAACGATCGACCTTCTTTTCCTCCTTATCCACCGTGCGGTATTTATCAGGATCAAAGAGCGCAATGTATGCACCCTCGACTGCTGTTCTGGCTGTTTCGCCAGCATCAATAGAAGCACGAGGAACAACAGCGATAGATTTCACGTTCTTGCTGCGCAATGAACGGACCGCAGTGCCTGCCATTTGAGATACCTGTGCACCGTTGTAATCGCTCGCTTCGCCGGCGCCGACCAGCAATAAGCGACGCGCCTTGAGCTTGTCGTTTCCAACGAGGTGGAAGTAAGCGGTTTCGCCTTCTTTACCGCTGAACTCCTCGGCGTCGAGCGCGGAGCGCACTAGTCCGCCGGAAAGCTCATCGAGCTTTTTTATAAAGCCATCATCGGCCTTTTCATTCTTAAAAACGGCAACCGCCAGAGCCTGTGCATCGAGCTCTTCAATCGGTCCTCGGCTGGCTTCTACTTGCATGGTGAGTAGGTTCTCCTGGGATTGGGAAAAGGGTTTATTGGAAATTTCCAAATGCCGATTTAGAAGACCACCAACAGAAACATTGGCAATTGGAAATCGGAAATAAATTATTTATTGCGTTCTTTCAGTTGTGCTCGCGTCTCGCGCTCTACTGTTCGCTTCAGCTCGGCCTCTCTCTTGTCATACATTTTCTTACCGCGAGCGACTCCCACTTCGATCTTGATTCTGCCGTTTTTTAAATAGAGCTGAGTGGGAACGAGAGTCATTCCCTGTTTGGCTGTGGCTTCGTCGAGTCGGGATATCTC